>JANOTO010000572.1:0-4341 GCA_031416395.1 Rhodoferax sp.
GCCAGCATCGGTATGGCCTGGATGCCGGAAGACCCGGTGCCGATCACCCCTACACGCTTCCCCGTGAAGTCAACGCCCTCGTGCGGCCAATGGCCCGTGTGATAGCTCTTGCCGCTGAACGAGTCCAGCCCCTCAATGGCCGGCATGCGCGCGGTGGACAGGCACCCGGTGGCCATGATGCAAAAGCGCGCTGACAGCCTCTCTCCCGTATCGGTCTGCACCTGCCACAGCATGCTGGCTTCGTCGTAATGCAGCGCCGTGACCCCGGTGCCAAACGCAATGTGGCGGCGCAAATCGAATCGGTCTGCTACGTGCTGGGCGTAAGCCATAATTTCAGGCTGCGGGGCAAATCGCTCGCCCCAGCGCCACTCCTGCTGTAGCGCTTCGTCAAACGAAAACGAATACTGCATGCTCTCCACGTCGCAGCGGGCGCCCGGATAGCGGTTCCAGTACCAGACGCCGCCCACGTCCTCGCCTTTCTCGAATGCCCGCACCGTGAACCCAAGCTGGCGCAGCCGGTACAGCGTGTACAGGCCGCCAAAACCAGCGCCGACCACAACGGCATCAGCAACTGCGCCATCCACCGATCCATCCACTGCGCCCGCCAAGGCGGCGGCATCGTCGCCCGCGTTTTCAGTGAGTTTGGCGGCTGGTTTCAATGGATCTTTGTTCATCACGTTCAAGTCCAAGTATGTCAATGGTCACCTCAAATCCCGTTTACATTCTTGATGGTATCTTTTAAATACTCATCAGTATACAAGGGTTGCCACCAATCCAGCCTCCACCATCCATCTATCCAACAATTACGATGAAACTTTCGTTTTAGTTCACTGCGGTTTTCATGGCGGCTGGTGTCGGCACGTGTCGCCAAAGCTTTAAGGACGGTTGGACAGCCGTTTTTGCCCCCACCCAGACCGGTTGCGGCGAGCGCGCGCACGTGATCTCAAAGCCCATCACGCTGGACACCTTTGTAGACGACATCGCTAACTTTCTGCAGTGGTAAGACCTGCGCGATGTGATCCGGGTGAGATCGAGCTTTGGCAGCAACTCCATGGCTGGCGTGGCTGGGCATGCCGCAGCGTATCCGCCAGTTCATCTACCGGGATGCCGTGATGCTGGAAGGTGGCCAGACCAGATTTGGGCGCATGCCGTCCGTTTATGTGCAGCGCACTAAACTGGCTTTGGACATGCTGCAGTCCTCACGGGACTGGGTGAAAGCCAAGGGCATGCCGATGGCGGAGATCAAGACCGGACATGATGGTCACAAACCGCAATCGATGCCGTTGTCAACCGCCCTCACCAACGCCCAGCCAAGCTTTGGGTGGCTATGGCGTGACGTGTGTTCCTGGAGTACTTTCTGCCGCCTAGACTCGTAGCGCTCGAGTAATATACGTATGATGCTATTTGTTAAGAAGCATGTCTCTTTGCTGTGAAATATGCGTGGTCAATGTCTCAGACTGGGGTGCTCTATCTAATATTCAACAGCGCATCCTTGAGCTTCCAGTCGGCAGGCACCGACCCGAGCCACAGCGATAGGATGGCCTTGAAGAATTCGGGCTCTTTGAAAGCCTCGTCCTGCGGCTTGCCTTTAATGGTCAACACGGTTCCAACACCGGGCACCCAGTCAACGGTGAAATTGTCGCCAGGCACCAGCTTTTTGTTCTCGGCAAACACCTGCCCCATCTTGATCAGACCGGGTACCAGCTTAGAAAACTCACTCTTGGGCGTGTTGTCTTCGATGCCGCGTGTGAGCAGCTTACCCAGCTCACCTGCGTCAATCTCGCGCACCATGGTGATGGTGACGCGCTTGGGCCCGGGTTGTGCCACCGCCTCTTCCAGGTTTGACGCGGGTTTGCCAAGGTACAGGCCGGCCACGTACACCTTGAACGGTCCTTTGTACCGGGTGCCCGCGCCATTGAGCTGCAATTTTGTGCCGCGCAAATCAAGCGCGTCCTGAAACTTGATGCCCTGAACTTCAACGACCGCTGCGAACGAAGTGGCAGGAAAGAGGCTGAAGATGCCCAGACTGGCCACCAGAAGCAGCGATTTGAGTTTAAGAATTTTCATGATGTTTCCTCAGAGCGCACAAGCGCCGATCTGGAGCACTTTAATATAGCGCTCTAGTCAAAAGCAACAGGGTTTTCGAGCGCGTTGATGCCAAAAAGTGCCGGTTAATCGGCAATTGGTAGCGGTTTACTGCTTTGCTACACTTCACGCATGTTCAATCACCGCATCAGCATCGAAGGTTGTAGTGACCGGGGAGCCTGGCCCTGGCGTGACTTGAGCGCGCTCGGCTGAGCACGAAGCTAGTTACACGCTTTTCCACGCTTCTCTCGGCCAAACCACTCTTGGCCTTGACCCGACATCATGATGACAAGGCCATCACTTGAATGACCGCTGCTTTGCTGCAGCCGCTCGGGCCCACAGGGCCTGACCTCGATAAAAGGCTCCTCTCATGATCTCCGAACTCGAATTCAAATCCCTAAGCGCGCAGGGCTACAACCGCATTCCTTTGATGCTGGAAGCCTTTGCCGACCTGGAAACACCGCTATCACTTTACTTGAAGCTGGCTTACTCGACGCAGGCTGGCAAACATAGTTTTCTACTGGAGTCGGTCGTGGGCGGTGAACGCTTTGGCCGCTACAGCTTCATTGGCCTGCCCGCGCGAACGCTGGTGCGCGCCAGCGGATTTGGCGCAGATGCAGTCACCGAAGTCGTGACTGACGGCGTGGTCGTCGAGACATCCAAAGTCAACCCGCTGGACTTCATTTCAGACTATCAAAAGTGTTTTAAAGTAGCGCTGCGGCCTGGTCTGCCGCGCTTTTGCGGAGGATTGGCGGGTTACTTCGGTTATGACGCGGTGCGCTACATCGAGAAGAAACTCGAAAAATCCTGCCCGCCAGATAGCCTGGGCTGCCCCGACATCCTGCTGCTGCAATGCGAAGAGCTGGCGGTGATCGACAACCTGTCGGGCAAGCTGTACCTGATCGTCTACGCCGACCCGCGCACGCCCGAGGCCTATGCCAACGCTAAGAAGCGGTTGCGCGAACTGAAAGACAAACTTAAATATTCAGTCAGCGCACCTGTTGTCAAGCCCACGCAAAGCTACCCCGCAGAGCGCGACTTTGCCAAAGCCGATTACATCGCTGCGGTCGAACGCGCCAAGGCGTTGATTGCCGATGGCGACTTCATGCAAGTCCAAGTCGGCCAGCGCATCAAGAAGCGCTTCACCGAATCGCCACTATCGCTGTACCGTGCTTTGCGCTCCTTGAACCCCAGCCCGTACATGTATTACTACCATTTTGGGGATTTCCACGTGGTGGGGGCTTCTCCCGAAATTCTAGTCAGGCAGGAGCAAGTTGATATGGGTCAGAAGATCACAATTCGCCCGCTCGCCGGCACCCGCCCGCGCGGCGCGAGTGATGCATTGGACAAGGCCGCCGAGCAAGAGTTGATCAACGACCCCAAAGAGCGCGCCGAGCACGTCATGCTGATCGACCTGGCGCGCAACGACATTGGCCGTATCGCCAAGATCGGCAGCGTGAAGGTGACGGAGGCGTTTGACGTGGAGCGCTACAGCCACGTGATGCATATCGTCAGTAATGTCGAAGGCTTGCTCAACAACGGCCCGAACGGTCAAAAGCTCGGGAACATGGATGTCCTCAAAGCCACCTTCCCCGCTGGCACGCTCACCGGCGCCCCCAAGGTGCATGCGATGGAGTTGATCGACCAGTTGGAGCCGACCAAGCGCGGCATTTACGGCGGTGCCTGCGGCTACTTGAGCTACGCGGGCGACATGGACGTGGCCATCGCAATCCGCACCGGCATCGTCAAAGACCAGATGCTCTACGTACAGGCGGCTGCGGGCGTGGTGGCCGACTCCATCCCCGAGCTGGAGTGGAGAGAGACTGAAGCCAAGGCGCGCGCGCTGTTACGGGCATCGGAGTTGGTTGAGGAAGGCTTGGAGTAAATCATGACAAACAAAATCAAACTCCTGATGATCGACAACTACGACAGCTTCACCTTCAACATCGTCCAGTACTTTGGCGAACTCGGTGCGGATGTGGAAGTGTTTCGCAACGACGAAATCACCGTGGAAGGCATTGCCGCGCGCGCGCCGGATCGCCTGGTGGTGTCCCCCGGCCCGTGTACGCCGAAGGAGGCAGGCATTTCCGTTGCTGCCATCACGCACTTTGTCGGCAAGCTGCCGATTCTGGGCGTGTGCTTGGGCCATCAAGCCATTGGCGCGGCGTTTGGTGGCAACATCATCCGTGCGCAGCAATTGATGCACGGCAAAACCAGCGTGATCACGACATCGCAAACGGGCGTCTTCGCGGGCCT
>JANOTO010000573.1:0-4658 GCA_031416395.1 Rhodoferax sp.
ATTTACGGCTTTTGGGCTCGCAGCTGGATCCTCTCGCAGGATGCCGGCAACGCGCGGATGCAAGAAATTGCAGCCGCTATTCAAACCGGGGCCGCAGCCTATCTGGCTCGCCAGTACAAAACCATCGCCATCGTGGGCGTGGTGCTGGCGATTCTCATCGGCATCTTTCTAGACGGCCTCTCAGCCGTCGGTTTTGTCGTGGGTGCGGTGCTTTCGGGCGCTTGCGGCTTCATCGGCATGAATGTGTCGGTCAAGGCCAATGTGCGCACAGCACAGGCCGCCACGAAGGGCATTGGCCCCGCGCTGGATGTCGCATTCCGGGGTGGCGCAATCACGGGCATGTTGGTCGTGGGACTGGGCCTGCTCGGCGTAACGGCGTTTTACTGGTTTCTGGTCGGCAACGGCAATCTGACGCCCGATAAAAACCTGGCCAAGTTGCTCAACCCGCTGATCGGCTTTGCCTTTGGCTCGTCATTGATCTCGATCTTCGCGCGCTTGGGCGGCGGCATCTTTACCAAAGGCGCTGACGTGGGCGCTGATCTGGTCGGCAAAGTTGAAGCCGGTATCCCCGAGGATGACCCGCGCAACCCCGCTGTGATCGCCGATAACGTCGGCGACAACGTGGGCGACTGCGCCGGCATGGCGGCGGATTTGTTTGAGACCTATGCCGTGACGCTGATCGCCACCATGGTGCTCGGCGCGCTGCTGGTGACGGGCTCGGGCACGGCTGCCGTGGTCTACCCGCTGGCGCTCGGTGCGGTTTCGATCATTGCGTCCATCATCGGTTGCTTCTTCGTGAAGGCATCGCCCGGCATGAAGAATGTGATGCCTGCGTTGTACAAAGGCTTGGCGGTTGCTGGTGGCCTGTCGCTGATCGCTTTCTATTTCGTCACCAGCTGGTTGATGCCCGATAACGCCATCAAAGCCGCTGGCACGCAGATGGCTTTGTTCGGTGCCTGCACCGTCGGCCTGGTGCTCACCGGCGCGCTGGTGTGGGTGACCGAGTACTACACCGGGACGCAGTACGCGCCTGTGAAGCACATTGCACAAGCCTCCACGACGGGCCACGGCACGAACATCATCGCGGGCCTGGGTGTGTCGATGCGCTCAACTGCCTGGCCAGTCATTTTTGTTTGTATCGCCATCTATGTGTCCTACGCGCTGGCGGGCTTGTACGGCATTGCAATAGCGGCCACCTCCATGTTGAGCATGGCGGGCATCGTCGTCGCGCTGGACGCTTATGGCCCCATCACCGACAACGCGGGCGGCATCGCCGAAATGGCCGAGCTGCCAAAAAGCGTGCGTGACGTGACCGACCCCCTGGATGCCGTGGGCAACACCACCAAGGCGGTGACCAAAGGCTACGCGATTGGCTCAGCAGGTTTGGCGGCACTGGTGCTGTTTGCCGACTACACCCACAAACTCGAAGCCTACGGCAAAGCTATCACGTTTGACCTGTCGAACCCAATGGTCATCATCGGCCTGTTCATCGGCGGCTTGATTCCTTACCTGTTTGGTGCCATGGCGATGGAGGCTGTGGGCCGCGCTGCGGGCTCGGTGGTGGTTGAAGTGCGCCGCCAGTTTGCCGACGGCCTGATCATGGCGGGCAAGCGCAAGCCTGATTACAGCGCGGCGGTGGACATGCTGACGACGGCCGCGATCAAGGAGATGATGATCCCGTCGCTGCTGCCAGTGGTTGTACCCATCGTTGTAGGCTTGGTACTTGGCCCTGCGGCTTTGGGCGGCTTGCTGATGGGCACCATCGTGACGGGCTTGTTCGTCGCCATCTCCATGTGTACCGGCGGCGGTGCGTGGGACAACGCCAAGAAGTACATCGAAGACGGCCACCACGGCGGCAAGGGTTCTGAAACCCACAAAGCCGCAGTGACTGGTGACACTGTGGGCGACCCGTACAAAGACACGGCTGGCCCCGCCGTGAACCCGTTGATCAAGATCATCAACATCGTGGCGCTCTTGATCGTGCCCTTGATGATGCAGATTCATGGTGACACAGGCTCCAAGGCTGCAATGCCTGCTGCGGCTACGGTTGCGACAGTGGCTACATCCGCTGGCGCGGCTCCCGGCTACAACACGGGCGCTGCCCCGGTCGTTGCGGCGGCAGCTCCCGCAGTCGATGTCAACGCCAAAAGCGACGTGGCCATGGTGGCAGCGGCTAAAGCGGCAGTGGATGCCGCCTCAGTCAAAACCGAGGGCGGCGTGGTCAAGTTCCACTTTGCATCGGGCAAAGCTGATTTGGCTGTGGGTGGCAAAGAAGCGCTGGTTGATGTCGTCAAAGGCGTGATGGCTGGCAAAACGGCCATCATCAGCGGCTATGTCGATGGCACTGGCGACGCGGTGAAAAACGCCGAGTTGGCCAAGCTGCGCGCCTTTGCGGTGCGTGATCTGCTCAAGATCATCGGCGTGCCCGAAGACAAGATCCAACTGAAAAAGCCGGAAGATATCAAGGCTGGTGCCACATCGGCGGAAGAAGGTCGTCGTGTGGAAGTGACGCTGATGTAGGCCATACCGCCTGCTGAAAGTGAAAAGCCCGCTAATGCGGGCTTTTTTACGTGTGCAGCGTCATCCGCTACTATCAAAGAGTCGCCTCAAAGTCCAATTTCAAACACACCATGCAACTCAACTACATCGCCAACGCCAGCGTGCCCTCCTCGTCCGCACGCACCATCCCGATGATCGATCCTTCGGACGGGCAGGTGTTTGACGAAATTCAGCGCAGCAACGCTGCCGACATTGACAGCGCCGTGCGTGCAGCGCGCCAGTGCCTGAACGCAGTGTGGAGCAAGCTCAGCGCACCTGAGCGAGGCCGCCTGCTGATGCGCTTGAGCATGGCCATCACCGAGCATGCGCAGGAACTCGCGATGATCGAGCAGCGCGACTGCGGCAAGCCCACGCGCCAGGCGCTGGCGGACTCTGCGGCGTTGGCGCGCTACTTTGAGTTTTACGCCGGCGCGTGCGACAAATTGCACGGCCACACGATCCCTTACCTGGATGGCTACAGCGTGCTGACCTGGCGCGAGCCGCATGGCGTAACGGGTCACATCATCCCCTGGAACTACCCGATGCAGATTTTTGGCCGCAGCGTGGGTGGCGCGCTGGCAGCGGGCAACGTATGCGTGGTCAAGCCCGCTGAAGACGCCTGCCTGTCACTGATCCGCGTGGCGCAACTGGCGGCTGAAGTGGGTTTTCCGGCGGGCGCTATCAATATCGTTACTGGCTACGGGCACGAAGTGGGCGACGCGTTGGCGCGCCATGCGGGCATTGACCACATCAGTTTCACCGGCAGCCCCAAAGTCGGCACGCTGATCCAGCAGGTGGCGGCTGAACGGCATTGCCCGGTGACGCTAGAGCTGGGTGGCAAAAGTCCGCAGATTGTTTTTGCCGATGCCGACCTGGACGCGGCAGTGCCTGCGGTGATCAATGCCATCGTGCAAAACGCCGGGCAAACTTGCTCTGCCGGGTCGCGGGTGCTGATTGATCAGCAAATCTACGAGCCGCTGCTGGAGCGGCTGGCGCATGCGTTTGAAAACCTGCGTGTCGGTCCCGCCAGCATGGATCTGGAGGTTGGCCCGTTGATCCGCCAGAGCCAACAGCAGCGCGTGTGGGACTTTTTGAGCGATGCCCAGGTGGCCAACATCCCCATGGTTGCGCAGGGCCATATCGTGGATGAGGCGCCGCAGTCCGGCTTCTACCAGGCACCCACGTTGCTGCGCGATGTTCCCGTTACACACCGCATCGCGCAGGAGGAAGTTTTTGGTCCGGTGCTGGCCGCGATGAGCTTCAAGGACGAAGACCATGCCGTTGATCTGGCCAACGCCACGCAATTTGGGCTGGTGGCAGGCATTTGGACGCGCGACGGCGCACGCCAGTTGCGCATGGCCCGGCGCGTCAAAAGCGGGCAAGTTTTCATCAACAACTACGGTGCGGGTGGCGGCGTTGAGTTACCCTTTGGTGGCGTAAAATCCAGCGGTTACGGGCGAGAAAAGGGCTTTGAAGCGCTCTACGGCTTCACAACCCTCAAAACTGTTGCGATCCGACACGGTTAATGGTGACGGTTAATGATCACGGTTAATGCCATGGTTGAATAAATAGAAGGAGACTCACCTCATGTGGAAACTGTTTGGTTTTGGTAAAAACAAGGCAACGCAGCCCGCTACATCCTCCAGACCCGAGATGTCTGCCGAGCCTTTCACGGGTGCAACCCTTCAGCACACCGACGTGCAGCGCGAGCTGGTTCGCGTGGTGTTGAAAGACACGCTGCGCAAAAACGGCATTCCCTCGGGCTGGATTGGCTGCGAGGTCACGGGCATCTCGCATCGCAATATGGACGACGAGCTGTTCGTGCACCTGATCGTGATGCACGGCAACGAGGCGCTGCTGCAATACGCGCCCGCCTTGCAGCAAGACCTGATGCAGGGTCTGGATCGCTTTGAACCCAATGTGGATCATTCCAATTATGTGGTGTCGTGGCTGCTCTCGCCGGACTGTGGCTTCAAGCGCACCAGCCTGCCCGCACCGAGTTTCTGGGCACTGGACGAGGTAGCACAACAGGCGGCACTGGCACCTCAGAAGGCGAAACCGAAGTTTGATTTGCCTGACCCCGTTGCTCCGATTACTCCGGGCACGTTCGCACCCACGGT
>JANOTO010000574.1:0-3073 GCA_031416395.1 Rhodoferax sp.
GCCAGGTCTTCTGTCATCAACTTCAGTTGTTTCAATCCACGCCCGACATCTCTGTCGGGCGAAACACAGCAGCGCGAGGAATGGATTGCAGGCCGAATTGTTTCAATCCACGCCCGACATCTCTGTCGGGCGAAACGCTTCGCGGGCAAACGACTGTCGGCAACAGCGTTTTTGGGGCTGTTGCGCGATCCTCTCAACGCCGCAAAATTTACGGCGTGAGTTTTTGCAGAGTTCACTGAAAAATTCATTGGAATCATTGGCTTGCGAAGCGCGCGAACCCTTTAGCGGGCAACCCGTCACTTGGGGTTCGCGAGGCAAACCTTACCACGGACGTGACTCCTGCGGGTAGCGCTAAATGTCGATCAAGCGCTGTTCTACAGCACCAACGGCCCATCGAAATCCACCGCCTTGAAGGCCCCGTGCTCCAGCACCTCGAACCCTCGGGTTTCGGGGATGCGGTACAGCCGAAGGCAATCCTGTGCGGGGTCGATCTCTGCCAGCAACTCGCGCTCCAGCGTCTCGAAGCGGGCCAGATCGAGCTGACATTCAAAAACGGATTTTTGCACGCGCTGCCCGGTACTCTCGCACACTTTGGCCACCCTGCGCAGGCGGCGGCGACCCGCTTTGGTCTCAGTACTCACGTCGTAGCAAACAAGCACCAGCATGTTGTTTGCGATCCGTTGATTTACTTTGAGACGAAGGGCACGTAGGGTGTGGCATCGTCACGCACGGCACGCGCCATCAAGCGCGCCTGTACCAGCGGCAGCATGCCCAGCGGTACGGCCTGCGCAAGCAACGGATGATTGATCTCATCTCGCTTGCGCTCTTGATACGCCACCACCACTGCCTTGCGCGCATCGGGCTGCAGCGACACGCCGCCGCCCTCGCGCACAACGAAATCATCGGCTTCCAATTGGCTGCGGTTAATCAGCGTCAAGGCCAGCCGATCCGCCCAGGGGCGAAACTCCTCCATGAGGTCTAACGCCAGCGCGGCGCGGCCTGGGCGCAAGGCGTGCAGAAACCCAACCTGCGGGTCCAGCCCTGCCGCCTCCAGCGCGCTGCGGCAATCGTTCATACACATGGCGTACAGAAACGACAGCACGGCGTTGAAGCGGTCACGCGGCGGGCGGCGGGTACGGCCATCCATCTGAAATGACTCACGCGCATCGGCCCGCACCAGCAGGTTGAGGCCGCCAAAGTATTGCCGCGCTGCTTCGCCCTCGATACCGCGCAACACGTCGAGATTGGCGGCATCTGGCAGCGCACGCAAGCTGGCGGCCAAGTCATCTGCCACACGCGTCAGGGCTTTCGCCTCGTCTTCAGACTTGGATTCGCGCGCGCCGCGTTGCAAAACCTGTCGAGTATTTTTGATCTTGCCCGCCACACAGGCACGCGCCATGTCCAGCGTAAAAACTGGGTCTGCCACGCGCGCAAACTGGGCTTGGCGCAGCAGCACATTGCCCGTCACCGCACCTTCAAGCCGGGCCTTGAAGCGCCCGTTGTCATCCAGCAGAACCAAAGCGATGCCATCTTCAGCCAGGCGGTGCATCAGCGGTGCTGACAGGCCGGTGTGGCCAAAACACACCACGCCGCTCAGGTGATGCAGTGGCACCCGCAGTTTGGTCTCCCTCTCCACTTCAACGCGCAGCGTGTCGTTGTCAAGCCGCAGATAGGTGTCTGCTGTGGTGACGTAGAGGGTGTTGAGGAGTTGCATCGGGCGCGGGCCTCAGCGCTTGAGCCAATAGCCTGGGCGGCGTCTATGGTGGGCCACAGCAAAAACACGAATGACATCGCCTTGCACCTTGAAGTACACGGTGTAGGGAAATACTTTGAGCGGCATCCGGCGTATGTCATTCGCGTCAGATGCGCTAGATGCGCCAGCGGTACCACCGGGTGGATGGGCCACCAGCAACGCCAGTTTGGCATTCAATTCATCTCTGAACCGTTGTGCATGAAGCTGTCCTGCTTCCTTCAAATACCACGCAAAGGCATCGCGAATTTCATCCAACGCTGCCGCCCGATAGACAATTCTCACGCCGTCCCACGCTCAAGCATCGCCTGCAGCTCAGCCTGCACCTGCTCGTGGGAGATGTCCTGCCCGCTACCTGATTCAAATTCTCTCACCCGGCGCGCGACTTCCTCATCCCACGCACGCTCCACCGCTTCGGGTGAGTCGTCAAACACGCTATCCAGACTGTCCAGCAGCCGGGCCACCAGCGCACTGCGCTCGCGCTCTGGCAAGGCGAGGGCTTGAGTTTCAACGTCTTTGAATACAGCAGCCATGAATTTCTCCTTCAACACGATCAATATTTTGAATGCTAACAGCCCGATTGCAACTCATCCAGCGCGGCTCTCAAAGTGGCAGCGCTCAAAGGGCACTTCATGCATCTGGGTCAAACAACGCCGCGCGGGCCACCGCAAAGTTTGCACGCGCCGCAACGGGCTGGCAGCGCTCCAGCAACGAGCATGCCTTACAGCGTTTTGTCGCCTGATCTGCGCCTAATGGTGGCGGCAGCTTGCCCGAGGCCAACATTTGCCGAATGGCCTGCGCGGTGTGTACCACGTCCGCACGAAGCTGCGTCGTCACCTGCACTACACGGCGCCGCTTGGATGTAGCGTAATAAATCGCCCCCTCACCGACCGTCTTGCCCAACATGCTTTCTAAACACAAGGCTTGTGCGGCCAGTTGAATGTCATCACACGCGGCTATGTCTGCGGCCTTGTTGCGGCTACCGTGCTTGTACTCCACCGGGTACGGCACGCCGCCCGGCAAAAATTCGACCACATCGGCCTTGCCCACCAAGCCCAGTTCATCCTGCCACAGCGGCATTGCGCGCTCCACGCGCACACCCTTGGCAGTTTCTACCCCCGGCCTGTCTACTTTGGCATGCACCGCCTGGCCACGCAAGGTGTGGACGTTTTCATCAAACGCCTGCTCCAGATGAATCTAGCCACACTGGCGCGGGCAATACTGCCAGTGCTGCAGGGCGGACAGGGGGATGGGGTCAGGGTCGGCGGGCACGGGGATTTTTTGACTTTTGCCGATCTGAAATCACCGGCGAATGCACGACCA
>JANOTO010000575.1:0-4659 GCA_031416395.1 Rhodoferax sp.
TGGCCGATGACTCGCATCATGCGCGAGTTCAACCAGCCCGAGATCAGCGTGGAGCCCACGGCCTGTGGCATGCAGCTCACCGCGCTGCGCAAGATGAACGATGCACTCACCCACGTGCGCGTGACGCAATCCATCTTCCCGCATACCTTTGTGATCCCGCTGTCAGAAACGATGACGATCACGCAAATCCACCTGCCCGTGGACGATACGCACACCTACTGGTACTCAATCTTCACCAGCTTTGCCGCGCCTGTCGATAAAAAAGCCATGCGCGACCAGCGCCTGCCAGCTAACCCGGCACCCGACTATCTGCCCGTGTCAGGCCGCCAAAACGCCTGGGGGTTCAACGCGCAAGAGCAACAGACCGACACGTTTTTGGGCATGGGCGAAGACGATATCAACGTGCATGACCAGTGGGCCTGCGAGAGCATGGGCGCAATTGCCGACCGCACGCGCGAGCACCTTGCCACGAGCGACAAGGCCATCATCGCCAACCGGCGCACGCTGATCAAGGCAATCGAGACGGTACAGGCAGGCGGCACGCCACCCGGTGTGGCCGATGCAGGTCTGGCCAGCAGCGTGACCGGGCCGGATACCGTGGATGGCATCGCGCCCGCAGCGGATGTCGAGGCGTTTTGGCGGGGTACCGCTGCAGCAAAACGAGCCAAGGCACCATGGTGACCCGCTTCGCTGAAGCGTGCGGCATCGACAGCGCAGCCCGCCAGACTGCCACCGAGCACCTGCTGCGCCACGTTAAAAAGAGCGGCGTTGAGTGCGTGCGCTTTGCCTGGTGCGACCAACACGGCCTGCTGCGCGGCAAAACGCTGATGGCATCTGCGGTGGAGCGCGCCTTGAACGACGGCATCGGCATGGTCAGCACGCTGATGCTCAAAGACACCTCGGACCGCACCGCCTGGAAGGTGTTTGAGCATGGCGGCGTGGCCGACCTGCCCGGTTTTGAAGCCGCAGGCAACTTGATGCTGATGGCCGACCCAGCCAGCTTCAAACAATTGCCCTGGGCACCCCAAACCGGATGGGTGCAGTGCCAGCCCTGGCATGCGGATGGCACACCTGTGGCGCTGGACACACGGCGTGTCTTGCAAGCGGCCCTTGCGCGCCTGCACGCTCGCGGCTATGCGATGCGATGCGGGTTAGAGGTGGAGTTTCACATCTACAAGCTGCGAACTGATCGAGACAGCGGCCTCAAAGGCGTGCTCGATCCGTATCAAGCTGCCTGGCCCGGCGCAGCCCCGCAGGTCGAGATGATCCACCCCGGCTACAACCTCCTGAGCGAAGCCTGGGCCGACATGGGCGACTCACCGCTGCAAATTGTGCAGCACACGGCGCAGGCGCTGGACCTGCCACTGACCTCTTTGGAGATTGAATTGGGGCCATCGCAAGTCGAAGCCGTGTTTGACGTGACCGATGCGCTGACTGCTGCCGACAACATGGTGCTGTTCCGAAGCGCCACCACGCAGGCGCTGCGCCGTGCGGGCTACCACGCCACCTTCATGTGCCGCCCACCGTTTCCCAACATCATGTCCAGCGGGTGGCATCTGCACCAGAGTCTGGTCAGCGTGGGCGATGAACTTAAGCTCTTCGTGCGTGATGCCAGCGCTGAAGGCACCACGCGACACGATGCCCTATTCACGCTCAGTAAAATCGGCGAACACTACCTGGCGGGCCTGCTCGACCATGCACGCGGCATGGCGCTGCTGGCCACGCCGACGGTCAACGGTTATGAGCGCTTCCAGCCCAACGCCATGGCTCCGCAATCCATCGTTTGGGGATACGACAATCGAGGTGCCATGCTGCGGGTGATCGGTCGCGCGGGCGATGCCGCCACCCGTATCGAGAACCGGATTGGCGAGAGCGCTGCCAACCCCTATCTCTACATCGCGTCGCAGATACACGCAGGGTTGGATGGCATCGACCACCAACTCAAAGCGCCTGTAGCCAGTACCACGCCTTATGACACCGTCCACGAGCGGCTGCCGACGACGATGGCCGAGGCAATTGAAGCCTTGAGATGCGATGCCGGATTAACCTCGGGCCTCGGGCTTGAATTTGTCAACTACTACACCCACCTCAAGCAGGCAGAGCTGGCCCGCTGGACGGCTGCCGACGACAAGCGGGACTGGGTGGCGCGAGAATACTTTGGCCGCTTGTAATCCGGTTTCATGTTTTTACTATTATTTATATAGCTATAAACCCATATAAAACGAGAGCTATAGCCCTTAAATATTCATTTTTTGTCATTTTGAGGTAAAAATCATGTCCAATAAACCCATTTTGGGTATTTCACGGCTCGGATCCCCACCCTGGCCAACCCTTGACCCCTTTCTGTTCTGCGTTCACCACGACGATGCCTACCCGCGCGGCAATGCGCACATGGGGCCGGATGCATCACTCGTCGGCCGCAATCTGGGTCAAGACTTCGAGCGCAAAGATGGCTGGTCGATGTACCACGGCCAGCAGATCCCAGGCTTCCCCTCGCACCCGCATCGCGGTTTTGAGACTGTGACCATCGTGCGCCAAGGGCTGATCGACCACTCGGATTCTCTCGGTGCAACAGCACGCTTTGGTGGTACTGACGCGGGAGGCGACACCCAGTGGCTGACCGCCGGCAAAGGAATCGTGCATTCCGAGATGTTCCCGCTCCTCAATCAGCAGGGTGCCAACCCGCTGGAGCTGTTTCAAATCTGGCTGAACCTGCCTGCCAAAAACAAGATGGTGGCACCGCACTTCACCATGCTGTGGGCTGAAAAAATCCCGCGCCAAACCTTCACAGATGCGTCTGGAAAAACGACTGAAGTGGTCTGCGTCGCAGGTTCTATCGGCGATGCGACCGCACTGCCCCCACCGCCCGATTCATGGGCCGCCCAACCCGGCTCCGACGTGGCGATCTGGACGATCAAGATGCAACCCGGCGCGCGCTGGACAATACCGGCAGCACTGGGCAGTGGTACACGCCGACAGCTCTATTTTTTCAAAGGCACCCACGTCCACATGGGCGGCCACGCCATCACCGAACACGCCGCAATTGAGTTGAACGCAGCCATCGATGTCGAACTCGTGAATGGCCCTGAAATCAGTGAATTCTTGGTGCTGCAAGGCAAACCCATCGCCGAGCCTGTTGCCCAATACGGCCCGTTCGTGATGAATACCCAAGCCGAAATCCACCAAGCCTTCGCCGACTACCGCGCCACCGAATTCGGCGGCTGGCCGTTTGCTGATAGCGCGCCCGTGCATGGGAAGGAAGCCAAGCGGTTTGCGAAGCATGCGGATGGTAAAGTTGAAACCGTCTGACACAACATATCGCCCTCATCATGATCCTCGAACTCGCCGACATCAAAATCCACCCGGGTCAAAACGCTGCTTTTGAAGCGGCCATTCAGCGTGGCGTTAGTGAGGTGGCCTCCAAGGCCAAAGGGTTTCAGGGCTTCAAGGTGAACCGGGGGATTGAGAGCAAGGAGCGCTACATCCTTCAAATCTTCTGGGATACGCTGGAAAATCACACGGTGGATTTCCGCCAAGGGCCGCTGTTCGCGCAGTGGCGCGCGATTGTGGGGCCTTTTTTCAATGGCATGCCCACCGTCGAACATTTCGAGCTGGTGACCAAGTCGGACTAAAGCCCGCTCGCGCTTCGCATTCCGCCATCCTGTTTTCCAGCGGCGGCATTGGCCCGCATAATTCGTTCTGACCGCAGCTTCCATTGAAGGAGTGACCATGAACGCGCCACTAACCCCCGACGCCGCAAGGCAAATCGAACGCCAGGCCTTGTACACCGACATGGCCCCACTGCACCTCACCCCACTGTGGGAGGTGCTGCACGCATTGGTGCCCCTTCAGCCCAACACGCCGTGCATCGCCGCGCTCTGGAAATACGAGCAGGTCAGACCCTTTTTGATGCGCGCAGGCACCGCGATCACCGCCGCAGAGGCCGTGCGCCGCGTGCTGATCATGGAAAACCCGGCGCTCAAAGGCAGCTCGGCCGTCACGCAGTCGTTGTACGCGGGACTGCAACTCATCATGCCGGGCGAAGTGGCCCCTGCGCACCGCCACACGCAAAGCGCGCTGCGTTTCATCGTTGAAGGCTCGGGTGCCTACACGGCGGTGGATGGCGAGCGCACCACCATGCAGCCGGGTGATTTCATCATCACACCAAGCTGGACTTGGCACGACCACGGTAATGATTCGAACGCACCCATGGTCTGGCTCGACGGGCTGGACATTCCGATCGTTCGCTTCTTTGATGCCGGGTTTAACGAGAACGCTACCGCCGCCACACAGACCGTCTCCAAAGCCGAGGGCAGCAGCTTCGCCCGCTACGGCCACAACATGGCTCCCGTGCGCGGCGCGGCACCGTTTGGCAAAACCTCGCCGATCTTCAGCTACCCGTATGAGCGCTCGCGTGAGGCCTTGCACGCTCTGGAGCGCGATGCACCCATCGACGCGTGGGACGGCGTGAAGCTGGCCTACATCAACCCGCTGACAGGCGGCTCACCGATGCCGACTATGGCCACCTTCATGCAGCGCCTGCCTGCGGGGTTTGCGGGCAAAGCCTATCGCCAGACGGATGGCGCGGTGTTCAGCGTGGTGGAGGGTGCGGGTATTGCGTACATCGACCGCCCGCAAGGCCCGTTACGATTTGACTTC
>JANOTO010000576.1:0-4783 GCA_031416395.1 Rhodoferax sp.
ATACCGCGCTTGATGGCCGGTGTAGCTGAATTGAAAGTGCCACTGCTGGCGGAGGTGGGCGTGGGGCCGAATTGGGATAAGGCGCATTGACCGCGCGAACCACGCCAACCACTTAGCGAGTTGCACTTTGCCCGTGCAGAACTCTGGTCAAGGCGCTTTGAGCACTTCCACAGTAGAGGGCATCGCAACGACTTGGTTGCGGCCACGTCGTTTCGCTTCGTACAAGGCCAAATCGGCGCGGGCGATGAACTGCGCCTCGGTCACTTGCTCCAGCAGATCCAGGGTCGTCACGCCAGCAGAGATCGTGACCTGCCGCAGTGGCCGCTGGTTCACCGAGCCAAGCGCCTGCACACCGGCACGCATACGCTCAGCGGCAATCAAGCCTTGCTCCAGGTTGGCGCCGATGCAGACGATGGCGAACTCTTCGCCACCGTACCGGGCCACGATGTCCGTCACCGAACGTGAATGCGTGCTCAGCACGCCCGCAACCGCGCGCAGGTAGTCGTCGCCCGCCTGATGTCCGAGCTGGTCGTTGATCGTCTTGAAGTGGTCGATGTCCAGCATCACGAGGCTCAGCGACGTGTTGAGGCGTCGCGCCCGGTTCATCTCATTGCTCAACTGGCGGTCAAAGTGACGCCGGTTGGCGAGCTGCGTCAGCGCATCGGTCTGCGACATCACCTCCAGCGCGTCGTGGGCGCGCTGCATGGCCTCGTTGGCGCTGCGCAGCGCATTGGTTCGCCCGGCCACCTCTTCTTCGAGCTCGCGGTTGCGTTCACTAAGACGCTGGTTGCGCGTGCGGGACTGCACTAGCCGGTCATAGGCGCTGTCGGCCGCTGCCAGGGCGGACAGCCAGCCCATCGCCCACCACGGCGTGGTCACCTCCAGCTCGCACAATGTGGTCGGCGCGCCAAAGCCACTTAGCGGCGAGTGCGCCTGCACTAACAGACTGTAGCGTCCAACGGGAAGTGAGTTGTAGGTGGCGACAGGTTTAGCTTGAAGGCTAGACCAGTCTTCCTCAAAACCGATCAGCTTGAAGCGAAACGCGACCTGCTCGTGGTCAACGAACCAAGCGGCGAACGCGCGCGCCCGCACTGACCAGCGCCCAGGTCGAACCTGATAGGCGTTGCCCTCTTTCTGCGCCACGGTGCCGTGCCAGGTGATGTCGAGCAAACGCGCCACCGGTGCCTGTAAAAACGGTGTGAAGGCCGTCAGATCGACCCGCAGCAGGCCCCCAGTGACTCCGCACAGCAGGCCACCCTGACAGTGTTGCACCAAAGTACGGTTGTTGGTGAACTCCCAGGCGCGGGCACCAAAGAAGGAGCGGATACGCATCGAGACCAAACCGCTTGCGATGTTGAGCAGGCGCAGGCCGTCTGACGTGCCGATGGCCACGGTTTGCCCGTCGAGCCAATGAACTGTCCACCCGGAAACTGGATGCGACTCCTGAACCAGGCGGGGGCGCAACTTGCCGTCCAGGAGAATGACTTTTTCATCCTGAAGCACCACGGTGTCGCCGCCTGGCCCGGTTGCGATGGCGTAGGTGTTGCCAGTTGCTGACAACGGCCCGCCGATGACGGGCTCCAGTTGCCCGGCCTCCTCGCGCCACAGCCCGCGCCCCAGGGTGGCCACCCACAGCCGCGCTGATGGGTCTTCATACATCGCGTAAACGTAGCCCAGCGGTTGGCCGTCGGCCGGGCGCACCTCTTGGGCACTTGCACGAGTGATCCGGCTCAGGCCGCGCAGTGTGCCCACCCACAGCGCATCACGCACGGCCAGCAGCACGCGGGTTGGCGCGCCCAGCACCGGGTCGTCTCGAAACACACGGGTCAGCGCGCCCTCGGGCTTGGCGTGGTACAGCCCGTCATGGGTGGCCAGCCACAGGCCCGAGGCATCCGTGTGGCTGTCCCACACCGTGGTCTGAGGCAGGCCAGCGGGCGAGCGCAGAGTCGCGTGGGCTGCGCCGGGTGCCAGCGTGGCGATGCCAAACAGCTTGTCGCCTCCGATGGCATAAGTGTCTGCCTGCCCCGGCTTGATCGAGAACACCGCGCCGCCATTGCCGATGTCAATTCTCTTGAGCGCATGGCGCAGGCAGCTCACCAGCGCCAGCCCGCTGGTGTCGGTGGCGATCCAGACATTGCCCAAATCATCGAAGGCGAGGTCTTTGATACGGCTGTCGAGCTGGTAGCGCTCCATCACCTCGGCGCCAGAGGCGGGTTGCAGATAGGGCAATGCCACCAACGTATCGCGCAAGGCCACCCACCAACCGTGTTGGTCGGCACCGACGGCAGTGACCTCGTGGCCGCCGCCCGTGTGTATCGGGCGGGCCGAAGTGCCGGCCACCGATGTGGAGTCGATGACAAACAATCCGGAGGTCGTTCCCACCAACAATTGGCCATCTGGCCCGAGCTCCAGTTGCATGATGAGATGCCCCGCTAGGTCAGGGCAACGCACCTGGCTCCATGACCTGCCATCACACTCAATCAGCCCGAACGTGTCGCAGGCGGCGTAGACCTGCGAATCACTCACGCGTGCGATGTGGCGCACAAAGCCAACGTCCGCATGAAATGCGATCCTGGGGCCAGCCTCAACGCTGCCCCTGTCCAGCTTAACCAGCCCGTGCGCTGAGCCAATCCAGATGCTGGGCCCTGCGGCATCAATGTGCTCGCAAAGCCCGTAGGGCCAAGCGAACCAGGCCGCCCAGGGCAAGGGTTGCGCGTCCGCATCCAGCGCTTCGAGGCCCTGGTCGGTGCCCACCCACAGCGTGCCGTCGTCGCCGACGGCCACGCTTCGCAGCCCGCTACACCGCAAGCCGTTGCGGCGGTCATAGGTGTGTACAGCGCTGCCGTCAAAGCACGACAGACCGGCCGGCCCCGCCAGCCAAAGCCGTGAAAAGCGGTCACGCGCGATCTTGTGAATCTGGTTACTGGGCAAACCCTGTGCGCTGTCAACCGCGCGAATGACGGTGCCTGACAGCGATGTCGCCTGCGTACCCGACGCGGCGGTTGCAGCCGCGCTCATTGCAAAATATTCCTCGCCAGCCCATGCGCCGCCTGCGCCAGCCGGTCATCGTTGGTCCACAGCGCGGTACAGCCGTGGTGCTGCGCGCAGGCCAGGTGCAGGGCATCGAGGGTTTTGAGATTGAAGCGGGCACGCAGTTGTGCGGCTTGCAAAAACACGGCCTCGGTCAACGCCAGTTGCGCAAACTGAGCCATGCCCGCTTCATACCGCCGCTGTAAGGCAACGTCACCCTGCCGGATGGGCTTGACCAGACATTTCATTTTGACCAAGGGCGATATTGCAAATTGGTGCTCAGGCTGGCTGGCCATCGCCTCACGCACCGGGTTAAACCAGACCGGGTGATTTTCAATCGCGTAGATCAGCAAACAGGCATCCAGGTAGATTAGTCCCATGTCAATCCCACGCCGCGCGCTCTTCGGCGATGGCTGCATCAATCTCCTGCGCGCTGCGTTGGGCGTGCGCGGGCAGTGGGTTGCTGGTCAGCCACTCCAAGAAGTTACCGTTCAGCGGCTGCGTTGCGGCTTGAACGGGAATGAGCTGGGCGACGGGCGTACCCCGGTTGGCGATGACGACTTGGTCGCCCGCCTGTGCCAGTCGAATCAGTTGCGAGAGCTGGTTTTTGGCTTCCAGAACATTGACTTGCATGGTGTTCCTAGCTTAGGTTTGTTGATCTGGCTAATTATAGCCAGGTTAGCCAGATCAATTCGATAGAAATCAGTCTGTGGATTCCGACTCCATCGGGTGAGTCCCCACCGTGCTATTTGCATGACCAACGTCTTGACTAAACAGGGTATCTTAGGGTGCAGCCGCAGTGTCGGTTTTATTGACACCGGATAGGACTTGACAGTCCAGGAATGCTGTAAGACTATGATTTTATATAAATTTCAGTTGTGGCATCAAAATTGCATGGAGCGACACGAGGCAACTTGAGCGGTTATGGGCAGCTCGCCCCGAGTCGCTTGGCCGAAATTCGATTGATTACTTTTCAGAAGGAAAACCCCATGAAAAAATTTGTTCTTGTCGCAGTGATGGCGAGTTCACTCGTTTCGGCGCAAGCGATTGCAGCTTGTGACAACCCATCCCGGCTCTCTGGACCTGCCATCAGCGCACTTCTGGCGGGCAACACCGTTTGCGTCCCAGCGACGACGATTGCGACCATGACTTGGCAGGAGTTGCATCAAGGGACTTCCGGCGGAGCCCTTGTCGACTACAAGCGCGGGCCGGGACACCCGGTTGATCCTTCTGAGACGGTTGGCACTTGGACTGTCACCGGACAAGGGAATAGCCCCGGCACTGTCGTCCACAACTATGGCAGTGGCGGCAGCTACACCTACACAGTGCATAGCACGTCAATCAGCAACATTTACAGCTTTTGCGTCAGGTTAACCGAGATCGTGGCCAGGGTGAAGTCGGGCGGCGGTGCTTGCTAGCCCTTTCGAGCGGAGGAGCCATCCGCCGATGGTGAAAGCGGTTTTCGTCGAATCAGGAGTGCTCCTTAATATATAGCTATATATTCACAAAATACGAGAGCTAGAGGCCAATTTGGTTACTAGTTAACCTCAATTTACATCAAAATCCCGTTTTTTACCACAATTGTGGTAAAAAACGGGATTTTTTGCTTACCGCCCCGTTGCGGCCTGCTCGCGTCGGCCGTCATCGGCTGGCAGGCCCTCAACCTGATTCTTGCGCTGATCCCTGCGCTGATCATTTGTGCCGTCTGGCAGCGTCTCTGAAACGGCGCTGGGAACAATGCTGGCCCACGCGA
>JANOTO010000577.1:0-2884 GCA_031416395.1 Rhodoferax sp.
CTGCGCGCCAATGCTCACGCGCATCTGGTCAAAGGCCGTGGCCAGGCCACCAATCTCGTCTTTGCGGCCCATGTGCTCCATCGGCGTGGTGTAGTCGCCTTGGGCCAGTTTTTCAGTCGCGCTGACGAGCGAGCGCAGCGGTGTCGTCACCTTGCGTGCCAGAAAAACGCTGCCGATGCCAAACAACATCACACCCAGCGCCGTAATCCAAGCCAGCGCAAACTGCGCGCGGCGAAACGGAGCGACCACTTCGTCAAACGAGCGCAGCAGCAACGTTCGCAGGGCGTCCGGCCCGGCATCCAGCTTGACATCAAGCGCCACCAGCGTGTCTGAGCCGACCAACAACTCTGCAACGGGGCCACGCGACTCCTTCAGGATGCGCGTGGCGTTGGCAGGCAGGGTGCTCATCAGCACGGTAGGCGCAGCATTTGCGTTGGGAGAAATCAGCGCGACGTGCATTTCAGAAAGTGTGCGCATGTCATCCAGCAAGCCCTGGCCAATCGGGAAACCCATCAGTACCCAGCCGATGGGTGTCGGCGCGCGCACCTGCACCATCACGAACTGATGCGGCAACTGGTCGATCATCGCGATCTGGCCGGACTGCGGCGCGCGGGCGAGGCGTTGGTAAATTTGCTTGAACTCCGCCTGTTTGACGTCCGTAGCGCGCGCCAGCGAGCTTTGTCCCTGGCCCACGGCGGTGAGGTTCAAGCTGTTGTCGATCAGCGCCGTCACCGTGGCCCCAATGCGCGCGCCATGGTTGTCCAGCGCGGAGCGGATCGTGTCCACATCGCTCGTGCTCACGGCTGAGCGAAAGCCGAAATCAGCCGCCAATAGCGTGGCACCCTGCGCCAGCTTGAGTGCGTTTTGATCGAGAAGGCGGCGCCAAACGCGCTCACCTACTTGCAGCTCCTGCGCAATCTGCTGGCGCGCGCTTTGGTCAATGCTGACGCGAATCACGCTGAACACCGCGGCCTGGATCAGCAACAGCAGCAGCAATGAAAATGCGACGATGCGCGCAGACAGGCCCCAGTTGCGGGTCAAACCGCCCCAGATCATTGCGCGATACCCGCCATGCGAACAGAGACAGTGGTGTCTGTCGATTCCACCGTCAATGCCTGATCTAGCGCGACAGCGCCTACCGCAAGGCCAGGATGCCAAACCCGCAGCCGGTAGCTGCCCGCAGGCACGTTGTTTAAGCTCACAGGTCCCGGCTTCGCGCTGAGCCCGAAGTACGGCGTGTCCACCACCACCACCCAGGCCACCATGTTGTCGTGTATGTTGCAGCCCAGCACGGCCACGCCCGCTTTGTCAAACTGCACCGGGTTGGCAGGGGTGCCGCTGTAGAGTTTGAGTTCAAACGTCTTGGCGGGTGAGAATGAGTAAACGTGATGCCGCACCGCGTCTTTGTTAGGGAAGCTCACCATTGTGCCCACGGGCACCACCGACACGCGCGGGTCGAACTGCTTCGCAATCTGCGCAATCTCTACCGGATTGGCAGGCCTTGCAGCACCCGCCGCCCTGCTCGCCTGGGCAGATTCCAGATACGCCACCGCATCAGCCAGCGGCTTGCCAGAGGCATCCTGCACTTGCACCGTGACCGTGGCCGAATGCGCGAGCGGTACCCCGCCAAGCGCGCAAAGAAGGATGGCTGCAAACAGACGGGGCAGCAGAGCGTGATTTTTCATGTCACGCATCCTACTATCACCTGCTAACAAAGGCTATTTCACTAGCGCGCCGTAAACCAGGCTCTTGTAGAGCATGCGCGTTTGAACTCGGCTGGAGGGGCCTTGTGCCATCAGTATGCCGACCAGCTTCTCTTTAGGGTCGATCCAGAAGCTGGTGCCCCACGCACCTGCCCACATGGCATCACCCTTGGAGCCCGGGGTCCAACCCATGCCTTCATCCAGGCGCACGCCAAACCCCAAACCGAAGCCGTAGCCTGGGCCGGTGGTTGCGATGGTGGTGCCGCCCATGCCGACGATGTGGTTGGACAGCATCAGCTCCACAGTTTTGCGTGACAGGTATCGTTTGCCCTCCAGTTCACCGCCATTGACCATCATCTGCGCGTAACGAAGGTAGTCAGCCGCCGTGCTGATCAGCCCCGCGCCGCCCTTGAAGTAGCTTTTGCCCAGCGGGTTGGTGGACTGGCGGTACGCCCGCAGGGAGGTGGCGTTGAGCGGGTCGCTGCCAAACGCCTCTGCCATGCGGGGCCGGTTCGCATCGTCCACCCACCAGGTGGTGTCTTTCATACCCAGCGGGTCTAGCAGCAATTCTTTCACAACCGCGTCCAGCGGCTTTTGCTCAACCCGCTCGATCAGCAGCCCCAGCACATCGGTCGCAATCGAATACTCCCACACCGTACCGGGTTGGTTGGCCAGTGGGATCGTGCCCAGATTCTTGAGCATGGCTTCACTGGTGATATCGACCTCACGCGATTCGATGTTCAAGTCCTCGTACATCTTCTTGATGCGCGGCGAGCGGGCGGAGCCTGCGTAGACAAAACCTGCGGTGTGCCGCATCACGTCCTGCACCCAAATCGGGCGCGTCAAAGGCACGTCACCGACAGCGGTTTCGACTTTCAGATCCTTCAGCTCCGGCAACCACTGGCTGAGCGGGTCGTTTAGCTTGAGCTTGCCCTGCTCCACCAACATCATCGCCACCGTGGTGACGATGGGTTTGGTCATCGACGCCAGCCGAAACAGGCTGTCTTTCTGCATCGGCCGCGTCTTGGCGGCATCCTGAAAACCGTGCGTCTCGAAATGCACCACTTTGCCATTGCGAGCAATCAGTGTGACCGCGCCGGGGATCGTGCCAATCTCGCTCTGGCCCTTCATCGCCGGTGCGATGCGCGCCAGCCGACTGGGTGCAAACCCTTCGACCTCCA
>JANOTO010000578.1:0-5586 GCA_031416395.1 Rhodoferax sp.
TCGTCCGCCATCGCCTTGAGCATGTCAGGCTGGTTGTCAAACACCAGCGCCCGTCCGGTGTGGCACAGCAGGCGCGGCGACGCGGCGCTGGGCTTGATCACCGCGCCGTTGGGTGCCAGGTTGCCGTAGAGCACCGCCAGCGTGGCATGCTCGCTCACCGGGTTTTCAAGGGGCCGAATGACAGTGGAATCCTGCACTTGCGCCGAGGCGATATTCTGCGCAACCGTTTGGCCAGTCACCGTGAGCTCTTGCAGGCTGAGCTTGGCGCTGATTACTTTCATCAAGGCTGGCAGGCCACCGGCATAGTAGAAGTCTTCCATCAAGCGGTCGCCACTTGGAAACAGGTTGGCCAGCACGGGCACCAGTCGCCCCATGGCATCAAGATCGTCCAGCCCAAGTTTGACCCCGGCCCGACGCGCCATGGCAATGATGTGCACGGCCGCGTTGGTGGAGCCGCCCAGCGCCATTTGCACCGCCATGGCATTTTGAAAGGCACCTTGGGTGAGTATGCGGGCGGGGGTCAGGTCTTCCCAGATCATGCCCACAATGCGCTCGCCGCAGCTTGTGGCCATGCGGGTGTGCGCCGAGTCCATCGCCGGGATGCTGCTTGCGCCCGGCAGTGAGAGGCCTAGTGCCTCAACAATGGCGGTCATGGTTGAGGCCGTGCCCATGGTGTTGCAGGTGCCCGGAGCGCGCGTCATCCGGGCTTCAAGCGATGTGATCTCGGCCGTATCAATGTGCCCGGCCTTGTACTCGTCCCAAAACATGCGCGTGTGGGTGCCAGCACCAATGCTGCGTGTCACGCCGTTTTGCACGTGCCGGTCATTCAGCATCGGTCCTGCTGGGCAGAACAGTGCTGGGATGCCCATGCTGATGGCCCCCATCACGGTGCCAGGGGTCGTCTTGTCGCAACCCCCCATCAGCACCACGCCATCACAGGGCAGGCTGCGCAGCAGCTCTTCAACTTCCATCGCCAAAAAGTTGCGATACAGCATGGTGGTGGGCTTGACCATGACCTCGCCCAAGCTCATGGCTGGCAACTCGACGGGATATCCGCCGGCCATCAGAATGCCCTTCTTGACTGACTCGGCGCGCTCTCGAAGGTGGGCGTGGCAGGGCGACAGATCGCTCCAGGTGTTGATGATGGCCACCATGGGTTTGTCCATCACATCTTCGCGCCGTGCGCCTTGCTGCTGCATGCGCTGACGATGCGCAAAGCCCCGCATGCCAGCGTCGCCAAACCAGCGGCGGCTGCGAAGCTCAGAGAGTTGTTTCATCAGTAGAGGTGTCTTGTTGACCATCCACCCTGTGGCCATGAACTTCGGGCTGGTGGACTTCGGGTTAGTGGGTATGTCACGTGCATTTGTTAGCGCTAACATTAACGATTTGAACTCAATCCGTCATCATGGCAAACCCTGATCAATTGACACTGCTGGTGGCTCAGCCTGGCGATGCAAAAAAGCGGAAGACGCATGGGCGCGCCACGCTTGCCGATGTAGCACGGCACGCTGGTGTGACCGCCATGACGGTCAGCCGCACTTTGCGCGAACCCGGCAAGGTGTCTGTCGAGACCGCGCAGCGCGTACACATGGCGCTGCAGGCCACGGGGTATGCACCCAACAAGTCGGCAGGCCTGTTGGCCAGTGGCCGTTCGCGCATCGTTGCTGCGCTTGTGCCCAACATTGCCAACTCGATTTTTGCAGAGACGATTCAAGGCTTGTCTGACGCATTGCAGGCCGATGGGCTTGAATTGCTGCTGACGGCAACCGGTTACAGCCTGGAGCGCGAAGAGCATCAAATTCGGGCGGTTTTGGGCTGGGCTCCGGCAGCGCTCATCGTCACCGGACGACACCACACGCCAGGAACCCTGACGATGATGCGCCGTGCTCAGGCCGATGGTGTGCCGGTGATCGAGATTTGGGATAGCTCTGCCGGCAGTTCCGAGTTCATTCAGGTCGGTTTTAACCACACCAAGGCGGGGCGGACGATGTTCTTGCACCTGCAGCAATGCGGCTACAGCGACCTCATGTACGTGGACAGCGGCGTGATGGGTGACCTGCGTGCGCACGAGCGGCGGCATGGCTTTGTGACTGCGGCAACCAAGGCCGGTTGCCGCATTCGCATCGTCAGCGCGCCACAAGAGGAACATATGGCTGCGGGGCGCCGGGTGATGCAGCGCCTACTGGAGGAAGGAGACCTGCCGCACGCCGTTGCGTTTTCGAACGACTATTTTGCCGCTGGCGCGATTTTGCAGGCAAGGGAGCATGGTGCCCAGATACCGGCCCAGCTTGGCGTGATGGGCTTTGGCGACATGACTATTGCCGGGCAGATTGGGATCAGCACGCTGGCGGTGCCGCGCTACGGCATTGGATTCACCACCGGCACACGGGTCGTGGCTCGTATCGTTGCACAGGCAGATGGCCCTGTGCAGCAACAGCCATCCGCCACGCGGCGACTACCCGGCGATTCGGTAGCGCTTCACCTCGTCAAGCGCAATAGCACGCGATCAATCCTCACCTAAGCCTGATCAAAATTCGTAGCGGGCCGTAATGCCCACATAGCGTTGGTCATCACGCGGAACGTAACGGTTGATGTTGTTGCCGGAGTTTTGCAGAAACGTTGCATACGACTGGTTCAGCGCATTCTTCACAAGCAACGAGACCCGCCATCCGCTGGTATGCGCCAGACCTGCGCTCAAATTCACAATTCCATAGGCGCCTTGAATCGCGTCGGGAGACTGCGCGAGGTCATACTGCACCTCGCTTTGCCAGCTGTAGTCGGCATTCAAATCCAGCGTCATGGCCGCGCCCACAGGCATGGTGTATTTGGCGCGCACATGGGCCTTCCAATCCGGTGAGAAAGGCAACGGACGGCCATTGATGTTGCAGCTCAAGGCAGCGTTGGGCGGGCAGGTGAAGTTTCCAACCCTGGCAACAATGTTGGCTAAAGCGGCATTGACCGTGAACTGAGGTGTCAGGCGCGCCGTCATGTCTAATTCAAAGCCGCTGGTCGTGACATCACCTGCATTGACCAGTCGCGTGACGATCACACCGTTGACCAGGTCGGGCACGTTCGCCTGATAGTTGGCATAGTCGGTCTTGAACAGCGCCACGTTCATGCGCACGCGGTTGTCCATCAGTGTGGACTTCAATCCGAGCTCCAGCGAGTTCGATGTCTCCGGATTCAGGACGTTGTCCTGCGTCGGGCTCATGTTGAAGAAGACGTTGTAGGCCGGGCCTTTGTAGCCCCGTGACAAGGTGGCGTAGGCCATCACATCCTTGTTGATCTCGTATTGCGGGCCGATGCGCCCGGAGAATGCGTTGGCGGTGGTGGAACCCGTGACGTTGCTGCGTGTAGCGCCAACGCCGGGGACTCCGGCGGCTGACACCACCCGCCCGTGGTAGTAAGACAGGTCATCTGTGGTGTAGCGCAGACCGGCAATCGCCCGCAATTGACTGCCAAAGTTGAACGTCCCCTCGCCAAACACCGACATGCTCTTGTTTTCCACGCCGTAAGTTGCGGCTCCGAAATCGGAGGTGACCGAACCTGGTGAGCATGGCACCAGACCCGACGGCAAGGCCGCAGCCGTGCTGCCCGCACAGCGCAGTACATCACGTCGATATTGCTCGTTGGCCTTGGACTGAAGGTAGAAGAGGCCCGCCACGTAATCGACAAAGCCTCCTTTGGGTGAGGCAATGCGAAGCTCTTGCGAGGTCTGGTCAAACTCAAGGTCGCCACGGTCATGGGTGCTGGCGAATTGGCGTGTGATCTGCCCCTGGCGATCCTGGTCTTGAAACTGCGTGTTTTTCCATTGGCGAAAGGCCGTGATGGAAGTCAGTTGCACGCCACCCAAGTCCCAATCGACTTGCGCCGACACGCCGGAGTTGGTGTCTTGCACCTTGGTCGCTATGTCGTTGTTGATCTCGCGGTTCTCCGGGCCTATCACCACCGGCGAAATGGCGGCAGCCACCAGTGGGTTCCGTGTCACAACCCCCGTGGCGAACGCTGTGGTGGTGGTGTTGACGAGCACGCCGGTGGGCGTGTTGTCTTCGGCCTTCATATAGTCGGCCAACAAGGACACTTTCAGGTTACGGTTGGGCGTCAGATCAAGCCGACCCCGAACGCCGGCGCGGTCATAGCCGTTGACCTTGCTACCATCGAACACATTGGTAACGTTGCCATCAAACTTGCCTGCCATGGCTGAGATGGACCCCAGCGCCACGCCCTCGGAAAGCTGGCCCGAGGCACCCAGGCGAATGCGCCGCTCGTTGCCCTGGAACAGGCCCACCTCAACATAGCGCTCAGTGGTTTTGGTGGGCGCGCGGCTCACAATATTGATAACGCCAGCCGAGGCATTTTTGCCAAAGAGCGTACCTTGGGGGCCGCGAAGGATTTCCACACGGTCAATGTCGAGCAAATCCATCGTCGCCTGGCCTGGACGCGATGTGACGACACCATCCAATACCGTGGACACCGTGGGCTCCACCCCCGGCGAGGTGGAAATCGTGCCCACGCCCCGAATGAACAGCGCCGTGTCTTTGTTGGAGGCGTTGGTACGGAAATTTACCGTCGGTGTTTGTGCCGTAACCGCGCCCAGTGTGTTGACATTGCTTTCTTCAAGCGCCGCCCCGTTGATCACCGTGATGGCAATTGGCGTGGTTTGCAGGGGCTGGGGCCGCTTGGTGGCCGTGATGATCACGGTCTCCAATTTGCCGGTTTCAACGGCGGGCGGTGTTTGCTGTGCAAGCGCGGGCAAGGCCGCAAGCAAGGCGACGACCAAAGGCAAGCGACGGCCCGGGCCAGCGAAGGGTGAGGTGTGTTTCATGTCGTCTCCAGAATGTGTTTTGCCGCCAAGATTCGACGGTCAACCCGAAATGTTAGCGCTAACAAGTTGGTCGGCAAATCCTAGCATTGCGCGCTTGCCAGCTACATTGAGACAAACCCTAGTTCCGTCGATTGGAAGCTTCGTCCCCACCGTGCTGGCGCCGACGTCCGACCATCAGTCACCTTGTTAGTGGATAAAAGTGCTATTATTAATGCAGCTAGCTATGTATATTAATCGAGGGCTAGCGCCTTTTTTTATTCGTAATTTGGCAAAATCGACCGTTTTAAGCGCCTAATAAACCTATTTTGGGTATATTGAGCCACCGAAATTGTCCTGTTTGCCACACCAGGTGCCGGGTGCGCGTATTGCAGTGCGGTGCGTGTTTTGAAGCCTAGAATTGATCAAAGGCGTCTGCGGGGTTTGTTGGGATTTTTATACCTCTATGAAAACGTGCAAATTTTCCGAAACCCAGTCAGCACGTGCTTTCCAAGAGGTTTTCATGAACAACTTATACCGCAGAGGCCAGATTGTGTTGCAGGCTTTGCGGTATAAATTACGTTAGGCCTCACAACCCACCCCAATGGCCATCCGTGGTCCCAAGTCACACATGCCAAATCACGAATTCATTCCCGCCAAACTCGCATGCCATAGAGATGAGCTGGATCAGCTCAATGTCGAGTACTTGTCATGGGTGTTCAATGGAATCGAAGAACTATTCGGAGTGCCTGCGGACCAAGTAGTTGGCATGCCCGCAAGCGAAT
>JANOTO010000579.1:0-2093 GCA_031416395.1 Rhodoferax sp.
AGGCCCGAGGCTTGCAGCTTCATCGACAGTTGCTTGAGCTTGGCCTCGCCCTGGATGGCGAAGTCGGCGGTCTGGGCCTTGGGGCCGGTCAGCTCCTGCGCGTCAGACGACCAGACCCGAAAGCCGAAGGATTTGATGCGCTCCTTCAACACGTTTTCGGCCAGCACCGAGCGCGCTGAGGGCAAGATTTGCGCCGTATCCGCATTGGCGATACTCATGTTGATGGAGACTTTGGGATCGCCATTGTTGCGGATGAAATCCACGCGCTCTTCTTTGGAGAGCTGATTGAGCGACTTTTGCACTGCACGCATTTTGATCACGGCGCGGGTTTCGGTCTCGATCAAGCCGTCTTTGCCGCTGGTCGCTGCTCCTTCGTGCAGCACACTTTGAATGAAGCTGCCTGATTGCGACAGCAGCTTTTGCTCCAGTACCGCGTAGTTTTTGTTCAGCGAGCTTTTGTCCACATACAGGGCCAGCGCCTTTTCAACCAGTTGGCGTGATGCATCAGCCCGCGCTTCGCTTTGGGCTGCGTTGGCATCGCCTTTGAATTTGGGGTCTTTAGGATCGACCAGGCCCAAGGCGCTGATGATCAGGGTGCCGGGCTCCTGCGCGGGTTCAGCGTTGGCGCTTGGCATAACGGCTGTTGAACTTGGCGCGGCAACAGCAGCCACCGTGGCGGGTGCGCTGACCACCGCAGCGGCTGCTGGCGTGGTCGCGACGCTGGCAACGGCCGTGGTTGGGGTGTTTTGCGCGACGGCTGGCCCACTGCTGCTGTTTTTACCCGTCATCCAGAATGCGCCCGCAGCACCGACCAGCAGCACGCCCGCAATGCCGCCCACCAGCGCGCCGTTCGATGTTGATTTAGTCGCTGGGGCGAGATGCGGGATGGCCGCTGTTGTCACCTTATCCGCAGATTGGGGGCCGACAGACATGGCGTTGCCGCCCAGGGTGGAGAACACGATCGGATCTACCCCGTTGGGGTTCGCAGATCTGTTCAAAGCTGCTGTAGAGCCTGCGCTTGAAGGCGCCTGGACTTGAATGGGAGGTATATAGGAGGCGAGTTGCTCGGGCGGCGTCAGCACCGTCACCTCGGGGTTGTTCAGCCCCGAATACGAGCCCACAAAGGTCGTGTCATCACCCCGGCGCACGGCGGCGGCACGAATCGCCTCTGCAAACTCTTTGGCCGTTTGAAACCGGTCTGCCGGCACTTTGGCAATGGCTTTTTTCACCACCGCATCCCACGCGGCGGGCAGGGCCAGGTTGAGTGTGGACGGTGGCAAGGGGTCTTCACGCAGCACCTTGTACATGATGGTGGTGGTGTTGCCGGTAAAGGGCTTCTCGCCCGTCAAAAATTGGTAGAGGATCACGCCGCAGGAGAACAGGTCACTGCGGCCATCCACTGGCTGGCCCATGAACTGCTCGGGCGACATGTACGCAGGCGTGCCCAGAATGGTGCCGACCTGGGTGAGATCTGATGTTTCCAGCCGCGCGATGCCAAAGTCTGCCACTTTGACGTGGCCATCGGCCAGCACGATCAGGTTGGCGGGTTTCATGTCGCGGTGGGTGACGCCCTTGCTATGGGCATGTTCCAGCGCGTCCAGCATCTCCACCATCAGCCGCTCGACCTGCTTCAAGGGGAAACGTTCATCGGACTCAAAAAATTCCCGCAATTCGCGGCCCTGCACGTACTCCATCGCAATGAAGGCCACGCGCTGATCGTCACCTGGGGGCGGCTGAGCGCCCGCGACCATGGTGTGGTCGGTGTTTGCAACTACCTCGCCGTAGTCATACACCGCGACGATGCCAGGGTGGTTCAGGCGGCCCGCTGCCTGGGCCTCGCGCTTGAAGCGGGCCAGCACGCCGCTGACTTCGCTGCCTTTGAGCTGCGAGGGCAAGATGGTCTTGATGGCGACCACGCGCTCAATGCCGGGATCGAACCCTTCATAAACAATGCCCATGGCACCTTTGCCAAGTTCGCGGCGAATCTGGTATTTGCCCAGTTGGGTGATCGGTGGGTTGGGCGGTGGCATGGCAGGCTCCTGCTTGGGTTGCTTGAAATGGGCAGCGATGTGAACGGCGGGGTTTTATTTATG
>JANOTO010000580.1:0-2864 GCA_031416395.1 Rhodoferax sp.
ACCAACGCGCCGACTGCCCAAGTGGCGGCGGCTGACCGCAAATCAGGCGGTAGCGTGCAGGCTCAGGTGGATGACAAAAAGCCCGGTGCCAGCGCGCCGGACAAACTCACCTTGTCCAAAGGTGCCCTCAAGACCCAGGCGGAAACCGCAAGCATTGCCAAAGATCGCGCCAGCAAGGAGGCCGCCGCACGCACGGCAGAGGTCAATAAGAACATGAGTGATCTGGCCAAGCTGGGGGCGGCACCTGCCGGCGCAACTGCGGGCGTGGCCGCGACGGCCTCTGCAGCCAAACCCTCTGCATCGGCATCCGCGTCGGCACCAGCAGCAGCGGCCTCCGCACCCGTTGTGGCTTACACCCCCCCCGTGGTCGCACCAGTCACCGCATCTTCGTCGGCACCGATACCAGCACCTGCACCCGTCGCCACAGCCAGCGCACCCAAGCCCGTCGCGAAGCCAACGCCAGCGCCGGTCGAAGAACCTTCTCTCATCGACCAGTTGACTGCCGATCCGCTGATACCTGCAGTCGGTTTGGGCGTTATTGCCTTGTTAGCGGGTTTTGGCATTTACCGTTCACGCCAGCGCAAAAAAGCGGCGATGGAAGACAGCGTCTTTCTGGAGAGCCGCCTCCAGCCCGACTCCTTCTTTGGTGCCAGCGGCGGCCAAAAGGTTGATACCCAAGACGCAGCCGGCGGCTCTTCCATGGTCTACACCCCGAGCCAGCTTGATGCGGCGGATGATGTCGATCCGGTCGCCGAGGCGGATGTCTACCTGGCTTACGGCCGCGATGTGCAGGCCGAGGAGATTTTGCGTGAAGCCCTCAAGTTCAACCCAGGGCGGGTTGCCATCCATCAAAAGCTGCTTGAAATTTTTGCCAAACGCCGCGACCTGACAGCCTTTGAAAGTGCGGCCCGCGATGCCTTCAAGGCCACCAACGGCGAAGGCGCTGACTGGATACGCGTTTGTGAATTGGGCTTGAGCATTGACCCCACCAACAGCCTTTATCAGGCTGGCGGCATGCCGTCTTTTGCAGTGCCGCTGGAGGCTGCGCCGCCCGCTTCAAAAGGCGCGGACTCCGGTCTGGGCGCAACTTTCGGCGCTGGAGCCGCAGCCGTTGCAGGGGTTGCGGCAGCAGGCGCCGCGATGGCAGGCAATGCCGCCAGCGGTGCTGCCAACAGTTTTGGTGGAGTCACTACACCGCTGAGGCCCGCCCCAAGCGCTGCGGGTTCGGGCGACCTCAGCTTCGACCTCGATCTGGATTTTTCGCTGGACGAAGAGAATGCCAGCGTCATGAGTGACCTGGCCAGCAGCGAGCGTACGTCACGAATGACACCACTGTCGGCATCCAGTAACAGTCTGGCCAGCGGTTTTGGCACACTGGATTTGAGCATCGACCCACCGTCCACCACGGCCCCGCAGCCCTTGGCGCCGATCACCAACAACGTTGGCGGCAGTGGCCTTGAATTCGAATTGCCGCCGGTTGTGACCAAAGCAAAATCGGGCCAGATTCTGGGCGAACTAGAGGACTTCAAGAAGGAAGCAGCCGTCAGTTTTGGAACCACGGTGTCGGGGCTACTGGCCACCGTTGCGCCCAAAGCGCCTGAGCCTGCGCCAGACGACGGCGGCATGCTGGAGTTTGACCTGGGCTCCCTGTCGCTCGATTTGAATGACTCCACCGAGAGTTCATCCCTTGCACAATCCGCAATGGTGGTCGAAGACGATCCGCTGGCCACCAAACTGTCATTGGCGGAAGAGTTCAACACCATCGGTGATGAGGATGGCGCACGCGCCTTGATCGAGGAAGTCATCGCCGAGGCCAGTGGCGAGATGAAGACCCGCGCACAGGCAGCGTTGGCGAAGCTTAGCTAGACAGCGCAAGTCGATTGAATCAAGCCGATTGAACCAACTTCAGGCCACCATGCCACTGTGAGGCTCGCACTCGGAATTAGTTATAACGGTGGAGCCTACCAAGGCTGGCAAAGCCAGCTTTCGGGCCTGACCGTGCAAGACAAGCTTGAAGGCGCTTTAGGCCAGTTCACCAACCAGCCGCGTGTCAGCACCCTGTGCGCGGGCCGTACCGATGCGGGTGTGCACGGCCTGATGCAGGTGGTGCACTTTGATACGCCCTTGCAGCGAGCCACATCATCGTGGGTACGCGGCACCAACGCCCACTTGCCGGGTGACATCGCCGTGCAGTGGGCGCGCGAGGTGCCGCCCGAATTCCACTGCCGCGCCAGCGCCATCTCGCGCCGCTACGTCTACATCGTGCTGGAGTCGCCCGTTCGGCCCAGCGTGGACAAAGGCCGCGTGGGTTGGGTCTACCGGGCACTGGATGCCCAGGCCATGCAAGATGCGGCCACACGTCTGCTGGGCGAGCATGACTTTTCTTCCTTTCGTGCGTCAAGCTGCCAAGCCCTGTCGCCCATCAAAACCATGCAGCGGATCGACATCACCCGCCGGGGGGCGTACTGGCGGTTTGAGTTTGAGGCCAACGCGTTTTTGCACCACATGATCCGCAACATCATGGGCTGTCTGATCACCATTGGCCTGGGCAAGCAGCCCGCAGAGTGGATGGACGACGTGCTGGCCGAGTGCAACCGGGTGAAAGCGGCTCCCACCTTTTCCCCCGACGGCCTGTATTTTGTCGGGCCGCGCTACGACGCGCATTGGGGCTTGCCAGATCAATCACTTGCGTATGATGGACTGCCATGAACACCGCTCGGACTCGAATCAAAATTTGCGGCCTAACGCGCGAACAAGACGTTGATGCAGCCGTGGCCGCTGGGGCCGATGCGATAGGGTTTGTGCTTTATCGCAAAAGCGCCCGGTATGTGCCGATTGAACGCGCCGTGGAGCTTGCGAAGCGG
>JANOTO010000581.1:0-2373 GCA_031416395.1 Rhodoferax sp.
GCTTTGCGCGCCTACACGCCGCGTGATCAAAAAGCGGTCAAGGCCACGGCGCAGACGATGCGTCAGAAGCCGGGGTTGGACATCGAAACCGCGATCACCGAGCTGGCCGTGGGCGAGGCGTTGATCAGTTGCCTGGATTCCAAAGGCCGCCCGTCGGAAACCGAGCGCGTGTTCGTGCTGCCACCCGGCAGCCAGATCGGGCCGATCACGCCCGCTGCGCGTCAAACTTTGCTGCAAGGCTCGCTGGTCGCCGGGGTGTATGAAAAACTGGAGGATCGCGAATCCGCTTACGAGAAACTCAAGGGTCGCACGGTGGCGTCGTCAGAAGCCGCAGCGACCGGAAAACCTGGAGAGCCTGCCAAAGAATCAGGCGGCATGCTGGGCGGCTTGAGCGATGTGCTGTTTGGCAGCACCGGCCCGCGCGGCGGACGCAACGAAGGCCTGGCGACGAGCATGGCCAAATCGGCCGTCCGCACCATGGGGTCAACCGTGGGACGCGAAATCATTCGCGGGGTTTTGGGCAGTATATTTGGCGGCAAAAGACGCTGAAAAATCACTTCAATCTCACACATCAACACCATGACCACCGTAAAACCCGCGTTTACCCACGTCCACCTGATCACCCACCCGCTGGTGCAGCACAAGCTCACGCTGATGCGCCGCAAAGAGGCGAGCACCAACAGCTTTCGGCGCCTGCTGAACGAACTCAGCATGCTGATGGCCTATGAAGTCACCCGCGACATGGCGACGCAAGAGGTTGAAATCGAGACCCCGCTGGAGAAAATGAAAGGCACCGAAATTGACGGCAAAAAGCTGGTGCTGGTCTCCATCCTGCGGGCGGGCACGGGTATTTTGGACGGCATGCTCACCGTCGTTCCCGGCGCAAGGGTGGGCCACATCGGCCTGTACCGTGACCCTAAAACCCTGCAAGCGGTTGAATACTATTTCAAGATGCCGCAAGACATGCAAGAGCGCGACGTGATTGTGGTTGACCCGATGCTGGCCACCGGCAATTCCGCCGTCGCCGCGATTGACCGCGTCAAAAAGCTCAACCCCAAATCCATCAAATTCGTCTGCCTGCTGACCTGCCCCGAAGGCATCGCCACGATGAAAAAGGCGCACCCCGATGTCGCCATCTACACCGCCGCCATCGACCGCCAGCTCAACGACCACGGCTACATCCTGCCTGGATTGGGCGATGCGGGGGATCGGATTTTTGGGACCCAGTAGGACGAAAATTAACCTACAGGTTAATTGTTAACGTGAAAATTATCAATTTGGATGAATTTCTAAATATTCGATGCTCTAGCTCTCGGATAATATAGATAGTTTGCTATTATTTTTATATTTTGTGCGTCTGTATGCCATCATGAAAACCCTGAGGCGCGCAGTCATGGTTTATGCAATAGTTAAGACGTGACTGATTGATTGATTGAACGCCCTCTGGATTCAACCCAAGTATCCCAACCCACCTGGAGCCCTTGTATGAATATTCGTCCTAGCTTGCAAACCCTTGCAATCACCGCCTTGCTGGTTGGCGCTACCAGCGGTTTTTCCCAAGAAAAAGTCATCTTCGCCACCAACTGGAAGGCCCAGGCCGGGCACGGCGGTTTTTACCAGGCCGTGGCTGACGGCACTTACAAACGCATGGGCTTGGACGTTGAAATCCAGCAAGGCGGGCCGCAAGCTAACAACCGCCCCCTCTTGGCGGTGGGCAAGATTGATTTTCTGATGGCGGGCAACCTGCTGTTGAGTTTTGACAATGTGAAAAACGGCGTACCCACAGTGGTGGTCGCATCGATCTTTCAAAAAGACCCCCAGGCCATTTTTGCGCACCCCGGTCAAGGCTACGAGAAGTTCAGCGAGCTGACCAAAGCGCCCGTCGCCTTCATCAGCAAAGATGGTCAGTTCAGCTTCTGGCAATGGATGAAGGCGGAGCACGGCTTTAAGGACGAGCAGCTCAAGCCGTATGTGTTCAACGTCGGGCCGTTTCTTGCTGACAAGAAATCGGTACAGCAGGGCTACAGCATCAGCGAGCCGATCAGCATCAAGGCGCAGGCGGGTTTTGACCCTGTCGTGCACCTGCTGGCCGACAACGGCTTCAGCACCTACAGCACCACGATTGAAACACGCGCTGATTTGGTGAAAAACAAACCCGAAATGGTGCAAAAGTTTGTCGATGCATCACTCTTGGGCTGGTACAACTACCTTTACGGCGACAACAAAGCCGCTAACGAGATGATCAAAAAGGCCAACCCTGAAGCGACTGACGCGGGCATCGCTGGCAGTATCGAGTTGATGAAAAAACTGGGCATTGTGGACAGCGGCGAGGCCTTGCAAAACGGCATTGGCGCGATGAGCACCGCACGCATC
>JANOTO010000582.1:0-2005 GCA_031416395.1 Rhodoferax sp.
GATGACGCGGGCGCTGGCGCCGATTGACCAGATGGTCAGCGGTTGGCTTGGCTTTATCGGTGCGCGGGCGGCGTTTGGCCGGCTGGAGAAGTTGTTGCTTGAATTTCCAACACGCGCAGTGGCAGTGTCCCGCGGGGAACCTCTGGGCAAGGTCGAGCTTCGCAATGTGGTCGCCTCGGCAACCGGACGCGACGCCCCGATTTTGAAAGACATCAATCTGAGCTTGCCCGCCGGCACGGTATTGGTGGTGCTGGGTGCGTCGGGCTCGGGCAAGTCAACCCTGGCGCGGGTGCTGATGGGAATCTGGCCCAACGTGGCCGGCCAGGTGCTGCTGGATGACGTTGCGCTGGCGCAGTGGGACCGGATTGAGCTGGGGCCGCACCTGGGCTACCTGCCGCAAGACATTGAGTTGTTTGAGGGCACTTTGGCCGAGAACATTGCCCGCTTTGGCGATGTCAATGCCGATGACGTGATTGAGGCGGCGCGCTGTGCTGGCCTGCACGACATGATTTTGCGTTTGCCCAAGGGCTACGACACACCGATTGGCGAGGCCGGTGGCCTGCTGTCCGGCGGCCAGCGCCAGCGTATTGGTTTGGCCCGTGCCGTGTACCGCCAGCCGTCGTTGATTGTGCTGGATGAGCCCAATGCCAATCTGGACGAAATTGGCGAAGCAGCCCTGGTCAAGGCAGTGCAACAGATGCGCTCCTTGGGCAAGACGGTGGTTTTGATCACCCATCGCCCCGGCATCCTGGCGGTTGCGGACCAGATCGTGGTGCTCCGAGAAGGCCAGATGATGATGCAGGGGCCGCGCGATGGCGTGCTGGCGGCGCTGCAGGCGGCGGCTCGGCGACAGGGCGCCCCAGGTTCGGCGCCCGCGAACCCAAGCCCAGTGGTGCCACCCGCCCCAGCGGCCCTGGCCATGTCATAGCTGGCCCATCGACTCTTATTTTTGATTAATTCGTTTTGCAAAGTACGTCATGAACAACCCCAACTTGTTTCAATCCGCCAACGCTGGCGCCGCCGCACCTTCCAGCACAGCACCTGGTTTGGCGATCACCGACGTGGTCGCAAAGCTCGACCAAAAGTCGCCACCCTCGCGCGCAGGGCGCATTGGCCTGTGGGCGCTGGGCCTGGGCTTTGGCGGGTTTCTGCTGTGGGCCGCTTTTGCGCCGCTGGACGAAGGCGTGCCGGGCCAGGGCATGGTCGCCATCGACACCAAAAGCAAGCCGATTCAGCATCTTTATGGCGGCATCGTCAAGGATGTGCTGGTGACGGAGGGCCAGCAGGTCAAAGAAGGCCAATTGCTGCTCAAGCTGGATGAAAACGTCGCCAGGATGAATTTTCAGGCCTCGCGCCAACGCTACCTGGGTTTGCGCGCGATGGAGGCACGTTTGAGGGCCGAGCAGTCGGGTGCCAGCAAAATCGTCTGGCACCCCGATTTGATGGAGGCCATGAGTGATATGCAGATTCGCCAGATCACGCTGACGCAAGAGCAGCTTTTTGGCTCGCGCCGCGCCAGCCTCAGTGCCGAAGTGCAGTCGATGCAGGAGAACATCAAAGGCCAGGAGGGTTTGCTGCAGGCCTACACCTCGATGGCGCAAAGTCGGCGCAGTCAGCTTGCCCTGCTCAGCGAAGAGCTCAAGAACACCAGCAGCCTGGTGGCTGAAGGCTACGCACCGCGCAACCGGCAACTGGAGCTGCAACGCATGGTGGCGGAGATGAATTCATCGCTGGCCGACCTGCTGGGCAACTCCGTGCGCAGCCAGAGCGCGATCAGTGAGTATCGCCAGCGCATCATCGCTCGCCAACAGGAGTACCGCAAAGAGGTGGAGACACAGTTGACCGAAGCCAGCCGCGAAGCGCAGGCCGAGGAGGGCAAGTTTCAAGCCACCAAGCAAGACTTGGGGCGCATCGAAATCCGCTCGCCTGCAGCCGGGCAGGTGCTCGGCTTGGCCGTGCAAACCGCAGGCAGTGTGATCAGCGCAGGTCAGAAGTTGATGGACAT
>JANOTO010000583.1:0-9708 GCA_031416395.1 Rhodoferax sp.
ATGTTTTCAAACCAACGGATCTGGTGCCCGCACTGCTGGCAGCGTGAGCGTGGCACCATCAGGTTGAACGGGGTCGGTGTCGCTGGGGGCGCGGCCTCAAGACGGGCGGCGGCTGTCGATGATTCACCCGCGTTGGCAGCCGTCATCTGCGCATACTCAGCCGCCCACTGGTTCTCCATCATCTTGGGCAGGCGGTAGATCACCACGTTCAAAAAACTGCCCACCAACAGGCCCAGCAAGCCGAGCAGGCCTACATCCAGCAAGCCAATACTCAGCCACTCCGACTCCAGCATCAAACAACCTGGCCCAGCTTGAAGATCGGCAGGTACATGGCCACCACGATGCCACCGATGATGGTGCCGAGAATCACAATGATGATGGGCTCCATCAGGCTGGAGATGCCCGCCACCATGTCGTCCACTTCAGCTTCGTAAAAGTCAGCCGCTTTGCCCAGCATGTGGTCGATGGAGCCGGATTCCTCGCCAATCGAGCACATCTGCAACACCATCGAGGGGAACAGGTTGACATTGGTCATCGCCACCGTGAGGCCCGTGCCGGTTGACACTTCATGTTGAATCTTCAGCGTGGCAGCGGTGAAGACTGAGTTGCCCGCCGCACCGCCCACAGAATCAAGCGCCTCCACCAGCGGCACACCCGCGGCAAACATGGTGGACAAAGTTCGCGTCCAGCGCGCGATGCAGGATTTTTCAACCAGCGTCCCGAAGATCGGCAGCTTGAGCATGACGCGATCCATGAACATCTGAACCTTCTCGTTGCGCTGCCAGGCCTGCATGAAGAAGTAAAAGCCGCCGAACAGGCCACCAAAAATCAGGTACCAGTACTTGACGAAAAACTCGCTCATGGAAATCACCACCAGGGTGGGCATGGGCAGCTCGCCGCCGAAGTTGCTGAACACCTCCTTGAACGCCGGGATCACAAAAATCATGATCACCGCCACCACCACGAAGGCCACCACCAGCACGCTGATGGGGTACATCAGAGCCGATTTAATTTTGGATTTGATCGCTTCGGTTTTCTCCATGTAGACCGCCAAGCGATCCAGCAGTTGATCCAGAATACCCGCCGATTCGCCCGCTTCCACCAGGTTGCAATAAAGATTGTCGAAGTACAGCGGGAACTTGCGGAACGCGACGCTGAGCGACGTACCGGTCTCCACATCGGTGCGAATGTCGTTCAACAGCTTGGTCACGCGCGGGTTGGGGTTGCCCCGGCCTACGATGTCAAACGCTTGCAACAGCGGAACACCAGCCTTCATCATGGTGGCCAACTGGCGCGTGAAAATCGCCAGGTCTTTGGGTCTGATCGAAGAACCCGCGCTCATGCGCCTTTTTTTGATCTTGGTCGGCGTGATGCCCTGGCGGCGCAACATCGATTGCACCTGGTTCTCGCCCGCCGCACGGGTTTCGCCACGCACCTGTTTGCCGCCACGGTCTTTGCCTTCCCATTCGAAGACATTTTCCTTGACGGTTTTTTTAGCGGGTGCAGATTTCGCAGCGGTTGCCATAGGGTCTCCCAGAGGTCTCGATTCTATTGGTTGCTATTCATTGGTCACTGCCAATACTTCTTCCAGTGAGGTCAAACCCTGCCTGACCTTCAACAAACCTGACTGCCGCAGCGTGCGCACGCCTTCCACCCGCGCCTGGTCGCCAATGTCCAGCGCCGTGCCGTCGCGCAGGATGATGCGCTGAATGGCATCGGTGATCGGCATCACCTGGTAAATACCCAAGCGACCTTTGTAACCCAGGTTGCAACTGGCGCAACCGATTGGGCGGTAACTGACCCACGAGCCATCGAGTGCACTGGGCTCGAAACCCGCGTCCAGGTAGGCTTTCTTGGGGATATCAATCGGCGCTTTGCAGGCGCTGCACAGACGCCGCGCTAGGCGCTGGGCCGAAATCAAAATTACGCTGGACGCAATATTGAATGGCGCAATGCCCATGTTTCGCAGGCGCGTGAGCGTCGTGGGTGCATCGTTGGTATGGACGGTCGACAGCACCAAGTGGCCGGTCTGCGAGGCCTTCATGGCAATGTCTGCCGTCTCCACGTCGCGAATCTCGCCCACCATGATGATGTCGGGGTCTTGCCGCAAAAACGAGCGCAGCGCGGTCGCAAAGGTCAGGCCCGCCTTCTCATTGACGTTGACCTGGTTGACACCCGGCATGTTGATCTCAGAGGGGTCTTCTGCGGTGGCTATGTTGACACCCGGCTTGTTCAGCAGGTTCAGGCAGGTGTACAGCGACACCGTTTTGCCTGAGCCCGTGGGCCCGGTCACCAAAATCATGCCGTAAGGCCGACTGATGGCCTCCAACAAGCGGGCCTTCTCGTCAGCCTCATAACCCAGCGCGTCAATGCCCATCTTGGCCGCGCTGGGGTCCAAGACTCGGATGACGATCTTCTCGCCAAAAAGCGTGGGCAAGGTGCTGACGCGAAAATCAATCACCCGGTTGGGCCCGATCTTGAGCTTCATTTTGCCGTCTTGCGGCACGCGCTTCTCGGAGATGTCCATGCGAGAAATCACCTTGATGCGCGAGGCCAGCTTGTCTTTGATGGCGACAGGCGGGGCGGCGATCTCACGCAGCTCGCCGTCAATGCGAAAGCGCACCCGGTAAGTGCTCTCGTACGGTTCGAAATGCAAGTCCGATGCGCGCATGCTGAAGGCATCAATCAGCATCTTATGTAGAAACTTGACAACCGGCGCATCTTCCACCTCGGCGATGGAGGATTGCTCGCTGTCGCTCAGGGTTTCGCCGTCAACAAATTCGAACTCGCCGCCGATGATGTCTTCAATCGTTTCGGCAGCGGTCGCTGTGTGAGCCTCAACCACCTTGAGCAGCTTGTCATACTCCGCAATCACCCAGTCCACACCCATCTGGGAGGAAAACTTGATTTTCTCAGCCGCCTCCTGGTCTGAGGGGTCTGCTGTCGCAACGATCAAGCGATTGTTGCGGCGGCTCAGCACAATCACGCGGTAGGCGGCGCAAATCTTGTTGTCCAGCAGGCCCTTGGGCAGTCGTTTTACGTCAATCGCGTCCAGATCCACCAGTGGAGCCGCGTAGGCCGCCGACAGGGTATGCGCCAAGTCGGATGCGGACACATAGCCCGAACCCGTTAACTCGGCAATAAAGCTCGTGCGATTGCTCGATGCCTTGCGGAATATGTCTTCCGCCGATTTTTGACCCAATTTTCCCGCAGAAATCAGCGCGCGGCCCAGACCCGGAAGGGCAAGAGGTGGGGGGTCACGAAGGGCGGTGTCGACTGCGGCCATGATCTGAAAATGTACTACGTCAGTGGAGAATTGCCTACCAAGGCCTGCCAAGTTGTGACCATATTGTGAATTTGACCCAACATGGCACCCAGAAAGTTCGGCTTTGATTCGATCTGATCGTCAGTGATCACGCTCCAGAAGGTGCGCCGCCAGTCCGATCAGGCAGGCCGAATGAGCGTTCGCAGGCAGCCGGCGGGCGGCGGTCATGGCCCGTTTGGCTTCCAGCGCGGCAGCGGCACGGGCAACATCCAGCGCGCCGGTGTCCTTGACGATGCGCGCCACCTGCTCAAGCATTGTCACCGAGCCGTTTTCAATCGCGCAGCGAATCAGGTCGCGCTCGGCTGGTGTGCCGCGCTGCATGGCGGAGATCAGGGGCAGGGTGGCTTTGCCTTCGCGCAGGTCGTTGCCCAGGGCCTTGCCCATGATCGTCGCGTCACCTGCGTAATCCAGCACATCGTCCACCACTTGAAACGCAGTGCCAAGTGCCTGGCCAAATTCTGCACAGGCGGCTTCCATCTCGCCGTCCGCGCCTGCCACAATCGCACCCACTCGGGCGCTGGCCTCAAACAGCTTGGCCGTTTTGGAACGAATAACGGCAACGTAACTGGCTTCGTCAAGCGCGGCGTTGTGCATGTTCATCAACTGCATCACCTCGCCCTCGGCAATCACGTTGGTGGCATCGGCCAGCACCTGCATGATGCGCATGTTCTGTACGTCGACCATCATCTGGAATGCACGGGAGTAGAGGAAATCACCCACCAGCACGCTGGCAGGGTTGCCAAATGATTCATTGGCGGTTGGATTACCCCGGCGCAGCACCGATTCATCAACCACCTCATCGTGCAACAGCGTCGCAGTGTGTATGAATTCCACCACGGCGGCGAGGTCGAAGCGTTGCACGCTGCGGCTGCCCAGAGCGCCGCAGCACAGCAATAGAAGCGCCGGACGCAAGCGTTTGCCGCCTGCCGCGATGATGTAATGGGACACCTCGCCGACCAAGGGCACGCCGGATTCCAGTTTGCGTGAAATCACCTGATCTACCTCGCGCATGTCGGCCGCGATGATGGAGAGCGAGGTCGACGCGAAATCTGCCGCAGGTGCGGCTGAGGCTGCGGTGACCGTTATGGGCGCGGGTTGTGAGGTGGATACTGACATTCTTCGCTGGATTATAGAAAGTCTGAGCCTTGCGGATGCTTGCTGGGGTTGATTTAGCCCCAAGGCCCCCCCGATTCTGGTGCTTAATGCGCAACGCACAGCCACCAGCCAATTTGATGCCGCCCGTGTTATACTCGAGGGCTCTGCGAAAATTCGTTCCAGAGACTAAATTGAAGAGGTCAACATGTACGCGGTCATAAAAACCGGCGGCAAGCAATATCGAGTTGCAGCCGGCGAAAAAATTAAAGTAGAACAGATTGCTGCGGACGTAGGCCAGGAAATTGTGTTTGATCAAGTGTTGGCAGTCGGAAACGGCGCAGACATCAAGATTGGCACGCCCCTGGTGTCCGGCGCAACGGTGAGTGTCACAGTTCTGGCACACGGTAAGCACGACAAGGTCGGCATTTTCAAGATGCGCCGTCGCAAGCACTATCAAAAACGTCAAGGCCATCGCCAGCAGTTCACTGAACTGCTCATCGGCGCGATTGCAGCTTAAAGGACAAGGGTCATGGCACAGAAAAAAGGCGGCGGCTCTACGCGAAACGGGCGCGATTCGAAGCCCAAAATGCTTGGCGTGAAAGCCTACGGTGGTGAGTTGATCAGCGCAGGCGCGATCATCGTGCGCCAGCGTGGCACCAAGTTCCACCCCGGTACCAATGTTGGTATTGGCAAAGATCACACCCTGTTTGCGCTCGCAGACGGCCATGTGTCCTTCGCCATCAAAGGCGCCCTGAACAAGCACACGGTGAGCATTACAGCACCCGCTTCGGCTTAAACTCCGGTAGCGCCGACCCACAAACCCTGCGCCCTGCGCGGGGTTTGTCGTTTATGGAGCCTGAAAAATGAAATTTGTTGACGAAGCATTCATCGATATCTCAGCGGGAGACGGCGGGGCGGGCTGCGTCTCGTTTCGGCACGAAAAGTACAAAGAGTTTGGCGGCCCCAATGGCGGCGACGGGGGGCGTGGCGGGCATGTTTTTGCGGTGGCGGATGTCAACCTGAACACGCTGGTTGATTTTCGCTTCTCGCGCCGCCACGATGCCAAGCGCGGCGAGCATGGCATGGGCTCGGACATGTTTGGCGCGGCTGGATCGGACATCACGCTGAAAATGCCCGTCGGCACCATCATTACCGATGCTGAAACAGGCGATGTCTTGTTCGAACTGCTCACACCGGGCGAGGTGATCACTATCGCCAAGGGTGGTGATGGTGGTTTTGGCAACTTGCGCTTCAAAAGCGCCATCAACCGCGCGCCGCGCCAAAAAACACCCGGCTGGCCGGGTGAGAAGAAAAGCCTGAAGCTAGAACTCAAGGTGCTGGCTGATGTGGGCCTGCTGGGCATGCCCAACGCTGGCAAGTCCACGTTGATTACTGCTATTTCCAACGCCCGACCACGCATTGCAGATTACCCTTTCACCACCCTGCACCCTAACCTGGGCGTGGTGCGCGTTGGCCCCGAGCAGAGCTTTGTGGTGGCCGATTTGCCTGGCTTGATCGAAGGGGCGTCTGAAGGCGCTGGATTGGGCCACCTCTTCCTGCGTCATTTGCAGCGCACTCGCTTGCTGCTGCACGTGGTGGACATGGCTCCATTTGACGATTCGGTGGACGTGGTGGCGCAGGCCAAGGCGATCGTCAACGAACTCAAAAAGTACGATGCCGCCCTGCATGCCAAGCCGCGCTGGCTGGTCTTGAACAAGCTGGACATGGTGCCCAACGACGAGCGCGCTGCCTTGGTGAAGGACTTCGTCAAGCGCTTTAAATTCAAGGGCCCGGTGTTCGAGATTTCTGCCCTGACCCGCGAAGGGTGCGAGGGGTTGATCAAGACAATTTACAAGCACATCAAAGCGCAGCAAGTCGCAGAAGCCGCTCCCGTTGACATTGATCCTCGCTTCGCCCCTGATGTGGCTAACGATGCTGAAGCCTGACTTGCTCAAAGGCGCGAAACGCATCGTTGTCAAAGTCGGCTCCAGCCTGGTGACCAACGAGGGTCGCGGCCTGGATGAGCAGGCGATTGGCGAGTGGTGTCGGCAGATGTCGATTCTCGTCAAAGGTGCCGCCGATCAGGCTGGGATTGAGGTCATCATGGTCTCCAGCGGTGCCATCGCCGAGGGTATGAAACGCCTGGGCTGGACGACGCGGCCCAAAGCCATCAATGAGCTGCAAGCCGCTGCTGCGGTTGGCCAGATGGGCTTGGCGCAAATGTACGAAACCAAGCTGCGCGAGCATGGCCTGGGCAGCGCACAGGTGCTGCTCACACATGCGGACTTGGCCGACCGCGAGCGCTATTTGAATGCCCGCTCCACGCTTTTGACTCTGCTCAAGCTCGGTGTGCTGCCCGTGATCAACGAGAACGACACCGTGGTCAACGACGAGATCAAATTTGGTGACAACGACACGCTGGGCGCGCTGGTGGCCAACCTGGTGGAGGCGGATGCGCTGATCATCCTGACTGATCAAAAAGGCCTGTACACGGCCGACCCGCGTAAAGACCCTGCAGCCCAGTTCGTGACGGACGCTCGCGCGGGCGACCCCGCCCTGGAAGAGATGGCCGGCGGCGCTGGTTCGAGCTTGGGTCGCGGTGGCATGATCACCAAAATTCTCGCCGCCAAGCGCGCAGCGGGCTCAGGTGCCTCCACCGTGATCGCCTGGGGCCGCGAGCCCAACGCGCTGCTGCGGCTGATGCAGGGCGAGGCAATTGGCACGCTACTTGTGGCGCAAACGCAAAAGAAGCAGGCACGCAAGCAATGGATTGCGGATCACTTGCAGCTTCGCGGTGCCGTCACCGTCGATGCCGGGGCCGTTGCCAAATTGCAGCGAGAGGGCAAGAGCCTGCTGCCGATTGGCATGACTGCCGTTGAGGGAGACTTCTCGCGTGGCGACGTGATCGCCGTGCGCGACCCGGCGGGCTTGGAGATCGGGCGTGGGCTGGCCAATTACGCCAGCGCGGAGGCGCGCCTGATTTGCCGCAAGCCCTCGGGCGAAATTGAAAGCCTCCTGGGCTATTGCGCTGAGCCCGAGATGCTGCACCGGGACAATTTGATCCTGTCGATCTAGGCGGAATCAGCGGGCTTGTACGTCGGGCTGCCCGTGCAGCGGTGCCTGGTTGCTCGGATCCGGCTCATAAGTCGCGCCCGGCGGCAACTCAAACGTGGCGCTCAGCAGCACGTCATGCGCGCTGTCATGATCGTGGTCACGCAGGCGCGCACCTTGGCGCAAAAAGCGGGTGCGAACGTCGTAGCGCGGCAAATAACGCGACAGCTCGGTCAACGCTGTCTCGTAAACCCCGCGTTTGAACTCCACCACGGCATCCAGCGGCACCCAGTAGTCGTTCCAACGCCAAGCATCGAACTCGGGGTGATCGGTCGCACGCAGGTTCAAATCCCAGTCGTGCCCGGTGAGCTGGAGTAAATACCAGATTTGTTTTTGGCCCTTGTAGTGGCCCCGCGCATCACGGCGGATAAAGCGGTCAGGCACCTCGTAGCGCAACCAGTCTCGCGTGCGGGCAACAATGCAAACATGCTCCGGCTGGAGCCCCACTTCCTCATGCAACTCTCGGAACATGGCCTGCTCGGGGGTCTCCCCCCGGTCAATGCCACCCTGCGGAAACTGCCACGAGTGGGTACGAATGCGCTTGCCCCAGAACACTTGATTTTTCTGGTTGAGCAAGACGATGCCGACATTGGGCCGAAAACCGTCCCGGTCAAGCATAATCAAACCCCAATTTTTTAAACTAAGTCCATTATGCACAGAGCGCGCCGCGCAACAAGTGTTTTGGCTACTGACGTTACGTTTTAACCCCCGATTTATTCAATTTTCTGCTATTGAAATGACCTCATGAAAGCCTCGCAATTTTTTATCTCGACTCAAAAAGAGGCTCCTGCTGATGCCGAAGTGGTCAGCCACAAACTGATGATGCGCGCCGGCCTGATCAAGAAGCTCGGCGCGGGCATCTACACCTACATGCCGATGGGCCTGCGCGTGGTGCGCAAGGTCGAGGCCATCGTGCGCGAAGAGATGAACCGCGCGGGGGCCGTGGAGATGCTGATGCCGGTCGTGCAACCCGCTGAAGTCTGGCAAGAGACGGGGCGCTTCGAGAAGATGGGCCCCGAGCTGCTGCGCCTGAAAGACCGGCACGACCGCGACTTCATCATTCAGCCCACCAGCGAAGAGGTGGTGACCGACGTGGCGCGCCAGGAGATCAAAAGCTACAAGCAGATGCCGCGCAATTTCTATCACATCCAGACTAAGTTCCGCGATGAGCGCCGCCCGCGCTTTGGCGTGATGCGCTCGCGTGAGTTCATCATGAAAGATGCCTACAGTTTTGACCGCGACCAAACCGCTGCCAAAGCCAGTTACGAGGTGATGGCTGGTGCGTACCGCAAGATTTTTGACCGCTTCGGCCTGACCTACCGCGCGGTGGCCGCCGACAGCGGCGCGATTGGCGGCGACCTGTCTGAGGAGTTTCAGGTGATTGCCGCAACAGGCGAAGACGCAATCGTTTACTGCCCCACCAGCGACTACGCCGCCAACATGGAAAAGGCCGAGGCACTCGCGCCATCCCTTCCGCGCGGGGCGGCGACGCAATCCATGGTCAAAACACCAACGCCCGGTAAAAGCACATGCGCCGAAGTGGCGGAACTGCTGGGCGTGCCGCTGCAAACCACCGTGAAATCGCTGGTGCTGGCGACCGATCAAAAAAGTGACAAAGGCAAAGTCGTCAAAACCACCGTCTGCTGCTGCTGGTGCGCGGCGACCACGACATGAATGAGATTAAGGTCGGCAAGCTGCCTGGACTGACAGATTTCCGCTTTGCGACGGTGCCTGAAATCGAAGAGCACTTTGGCACCAAGCCAGGCTACTTGGGTCCCATCGGTATGCTGAAACCTGCCAATGTGGTGATTGACCGCGATGTAGCGATCATGGCCAACTGGATTTGCGGTGCCAATGCGCCAGATTTCCACATGACCGGCGTGAATTGGGAGCGCGATCTTCCACTGCCCACGTTGATCGCCGACCTGCGCAACGTCGTCGCGGGCGATGCCTCGCCCGACGGCAAAGGCGTTTTGGCCATCGAGCGCGGTATCGAAGTCGGCCACGTGTTCTACCTCGGCACCAAGTACAGCAAAGCGATGAACGCGACCTTCCTTAATGAAAACGGCAAACCCGCTTTCATGGAAATGGGCTGCTACGGCATCGGCATCACCCGCTTGCCGGCTGCCGCCATCGAGCAAAACCATGACGACAAAGGCATCATCTGGCCCGACGCG
>JANOTO010000584.1:0-8781 GCA_031416395.1 Rhodoferax sp.
GCGCTGCACGACTTGGCTGCGAAGTTTGGAACGCCCCTGTTTGTGTATTCAAAACAGTCGATGGTGGCGGCGCTGGCCGCCTACCAGCGCGGCTTTGCCGGGCGCAACATTCAAATTTGCTACGCCATGAAGGCCAACCCGGCACTGGGCGTAATTCAGGTGTTTGCCAAGGCCGGTTGCGGTTTTGACATTGTGTCGGGCGGTGAGCTGGAGCGTGTGCTGGTGGCAGGTGCAACGCCGTCCAAAATAATTTTTTCAGGTGTGGGCAAAACCCGTACCGAGATGCGCCGCGCTCTTGAAGTGGGCATTGGCTGCTTCAATGTTGAGAGCGAGCAGGAACTCGAGGTGCTCAATCATGTGGCGCTCTCTCTCGGCAAACAGGCACCCGTGAGCATCCGTGTCAACCCCAATGTCGACCCCAAAACCCATCCCTACATCTCCACTGGGCTCAAAGGCAACAAGTTCGGCATCGCGCACGAGCGCGTGCTGCAAACCTACCAACGCGCGGCCAGCTTGGCGGGCCTGCAAGTGGTGGGGATCGACTGCCACATCGGCTCGCAGATTACGCTGGAAGGCCCGTATTTGGATGCCGTAGATCGCATGCTGGATTTGGTGGAAACGATTGAAGCGGCGGGCATTGCCATTCACCACATCGACTTTGGCGGCGGCTTGGGCATCAACTACGACGGCACCGAGCCGCCCAAAGCCGACGACCTGTGGGCTAAATTGCTGACCAAGCTCGATGCGCGGGGCTTTGGCAGCCGCGCCCTGATGATCGAACCGGGCCGCTCGCTCGTGGGCAATGCAGGCGCGTGCGTGACCGAGGCGCTCTACCTCAAACCCGGTGAGCAGAAGAACTTTTTGATCATTGATGCAGCGATGAACGACCTGCCCCGCCCCGCGATGTACCAAGCCTTTCACGACATCGTGCCACTGAAGCCGCGCAGTGAGCCACCCATCATCTGGGAAGTTGTCGGCCCCGTGTGCGAAAGCGGCGACTGGATTGGCCATGACCGCGCCTTGGCCGTGCAAAGCGGCGACCTTCTGGCAGTGATGTCAGCCGGGGCGTATTGCATGGCCATGGCCAGCAACTACAACTCGCGTGGCCGCTCGGCGGAAGTGCTGGTGGATGGCCAACAAGCCCACGTCATTCGAAATCGGGAAACGATTGCCGACCAGATGCGGCACGAGAATTTACTATGAATAAAGTAGCTTTGTATGCATGTTATTCGAGAGCTAGAGGCTCATTTCATCGATGATTTATCATTTTTTTCGGTGTTTTAAGCCTCCAATATACCTAAATTAGGTATATTGGACGCTTAAAACGCAAAAATATCAATAAAATAGACCTCTAGCTCTCGTATCAATTGCATACCCAGCTATTTATTTTGATTTCAACTTACGCCACAAACGCCACCCGAGCAGCACGCCCAGAACGACGGCGTAAACCGCCACTTCGGCAAAATCGTTTTTGCCCGAACGCATCCAGAAGAAATGCAGCAGACCCAAGCCTGCCACTACATAAACCAGCTTGTGCAGCAGTTGCCAACGCTTGGCACCCAGGGTTTTGATAGCGCGGTTGAACGACGTGGCGGCAAGCAGGGTCAGCAGCACGAAGGCGCTAAAACCGACCAGGATGAAGGGGCGCTTGATGATGTCTTTGACGATGTCGGCCACCACGAACTCCATGTCAAACCAGCTGTAGCTCACCAGGTGCATGACGACATAAAAGTAGACGAACAAGCCCAGCATGCGCCGAAAGCGCGCCAGCGCAGGCAAGTTGGCGATGGTGCGCAGCGGAGTAACGGCCAGCACAATGCACAGTAAACGCAGTGTCCAGTCACCTGTTGATCGCACCAACGCTTCTGCCGGGTTGGCTCCAAGCTGATCGGCGATCGCCGAGAACAGCAGCCATGCAAAAGGAAGCAAGCAGACCACAAAAACGACAGGTTTTGCGACGGGGTGCAGCAGCGCTTTGGACAGCGCCACCTTGGTCGAAGGTGTCGCCGCAGCCGCCGTCGCAGAAGATGCAACTTTCAACACAGACTCCTGCATCACAAGCCGCGTCAAAACAGCTTCTTCAGGTCCATCCCCGCATACAACTGCCCGACCTGCGCCTCGTAGCCGTTGAACATCTGTGTTTTGCGTTTTTTGGCGAACAGGCCTCCCTCTTCACCAATGCGCCGCTCGGTCGCTTGGCTCCAGCGCGGGTGATCGACGGTGGGGTTGACGTTGGAATAAAAGCCGTACTCACTCGCAGCGGCCTTGTTCCAGGCGGTTTTGGGCTCTTTGTCGGTAAAACGGATTTTGACGATGCTTTTGCCGCTCTTGAAGCCATACTTCCACGGCACCACCAGGCGCACGGGCGCGCCGCTCTGGTTGGGCAGCACTTCGCCGTACATGCCGAAGCTCAAAAGGGTGAGCGGATTCATCGCCTCGTCCATGCGCAGGCCTTCGACATAAGGCCAATCGAGCACGCGCGAGCCCACACCAGGCATGGTTTTGGGGTCAGCCAGCGTGATGAATTCGACGTACTTTGCGGCGCTGGTAGGCTCAACCGCCTTGATGAGTTCGGCCAGTGAATAGCCCACCCACGGGATCACCATCGACCAGCCTTCCACGCAGCGCAGGCGGTAGATGCGCTCTTCCTGAGCGCTCAGTTTCAGCAAATCTTCCAGCGTGTATTTGGCGGGTTTCTTCACCAAGCCTTCGACTTCGACCGTCCATGGCTTCGTTTTCAGCGTACCGGCGTTGCGCGCGGGGTCTGACTTGTCCGTTCCAAATTCGTAGTAGTTGTTGTAGCTGCTGGCATCTTTGTAATCGGTCAACTTCTCCATCGTCATGGCCCCTGCCACGGTGGATTTGACGGACGCCAAAGCCGCCAGTTTGCCAGGTGCGACCACGGCAGTCTGAGCGAGCGCTTCGCGGGATGCCCAAGATGCCATGGCGGCACCCGCCACGCCACCAGCCATCAGTTTCATCAAGTCGCGCCTGCCGTGGTAGACCGACTGCGGCGTAATGTCACTGGATGTGGGGTGAGTGAAACCGTCGTTACCTGTCTTGATCAGCATGGAAAATCCTTATGAGACTCGTGGTTAGTGTTATGACACCCACAAACCTTACAACGTTCCGTAGCTGTGCAAGCCGCTCAAAAACATGTTCACGCCCAAAAACGCAAACGTCGTAATCGCCAAGCCGACCAGCGCCCACCAGGCTGCCACGGTGCCGCGCAGACCCTTCATCAGGCGCATGTGCAGCCATGCGGCGTAGTTGAGCCAGACGATCAACGCCCAGGTTTCTTTGGGGTCCCAACTCCAGTAGCCGCCCCAGGCCTCTGCCGCCCACAGCGCGCCTAAAACGGTGGCGATGGTGAAGAATGCAAAGCCGACGGCGATGGATTTGTACATCACATCATCCAACACCGTCAGATCGGGCAATCTTGCCGCGATGCGCTTGCGCCCCATCAAGATCGCTGCGACGATCAGCGCTGCGATGCCGAAGTAGACGATCCAGTAGCTGCTGCCATTGGCTGACGCCTTGGTTCTGAACACCACAGGCTCGAAACACAAAACAATGCCCAGCAACCACAACGGTGCCAGCTTGTACCAGCGGGTTTCCTGCGCATGCGACTTGATCAGGTACGCGAAAGCGACCATCGCTGCCAGCGCGAACGTGCCGTAGCCGATAAAGTTGGCGGGCACATGCAGCTTCATCCACCAGCTTTTCAAGGCGGGCACCAGCGGCTGGATTTCATGCGCCTCGCGCACCACCGTGTACCAGAGCAAAAAACCCACCGCAGCACTCACCACCAGCATCACAAACGCACCCAGGCTGCGGGTCTTGTACTGCGCCTCAAAATACAGATAGAAAGCTGCCGTCATCCAGCAAAACAGCACGAACACTTCATACAGGTTGCTGACGGGGATGTGGCCAATGTCGGGCCCAAGCAAATAACTCTCGTACCAGCGCACCATGGTGCCAATCAACGCCATGCCGACGGCCGCCCACGCCAGGCGCGAGCCAATCAGCTCCATCGCGCTGCTTTCGCCTTTGGCAAAAATACCCAGCCAGTAAAACGCCGTGCTCATGAAAAACAGCACACTCATCCACAAAATGGCAGATTGGCTGGAGAGGAAGTATTTGAGCCAAAAAACTTTCTCGGCACTGGCCAAATCGCCCTGGTAGGCGTAGATGGCCAACAGCGAAGCACCGGCCACTACCACCATCAAGACCCGAAGTGGCCGCCAAAACCAGCAAAGCGCAATGGCGCTTGGCAAGGTCAACAGCAGGATCGCTTTCTCATAGCCATCCATCGCGCCTGAGTAGCGCGAGAAGGCGAACAGGCCACCTGTTATGACTAACGCGGCGAACAGCCAGTCAAACCAGTTGCGTTTGGCGAAGTAGCCCTCGTTCAAACTGATTGAGGGCAGTGCCGTGGTGTTGGCTGGGGTGGTTATGGTTGTCGTGTTCATGGTGTCAATCCTTCGCGCCAATCAGTTTGGCTTTCAATTCGTCAAACTCGCGGTCGCCGTCCATAGTTTTACGATTGGTGCTCAGTGCCATGGTCGCCGTCGATCCTGCACTCAAACCAGCACTTGCGGGCGCTAGCCACACCCAAATGCGCCGCTCACGCACGTAAAGCATCGCAAAAATGCCCAAAATCAGAAATGCGCAGCCCAGGTAGACGATGTTTTTGCCCGGTGCGCGCGCCACCTGGAATACGCTGGCCTGTACCTGCTTGAAATCGGTCAACTGCAAGGCCACGGGTGCGGGGTAGTGCTGCACATCGCTCAAGGCAAACACAGCCTGCGTCATAAAGCTCTGCGTTTTGTCGCTGCCTTCCAGCGGCTTTAAACCTACTGCTTGGCGCGACTGTTGCGCCAGCTCATACAACGCGCCGTTCAAGATGCGCACCAGCACATCGCCCGCCTTCATGCGCTCGGCTTCGGGCACGTTGGCCTCGATGAAATCGGACACCGCTTGCAGGCCACCGGTGGGTTTGCCTTCCTGCATTTTTCCGTCTTTGGCACCTTCGGCCCCGGCAAAGAGCGCCAGCGCCCGCGCTGCCGAATCGGCCAGTTGCTTGCTCAGTTCCGGGCGCTGAGAATCCACCGCGTTGGCCGCATAGCTTTTGACTGCCGCGTCACGTGCTTGCGGGTCTTGCAGCGCAGCGCGCAGGCGCAAAAACTCGTCCATCGAGCCTTGCTCATCCGCCGGAATGCGCAGATAACGAAACGGCTCCGCAGGCGTGTCGCGCACGCCGAGCAAGAACACCGGTGTGGCCGTACCTGCAGCCGATTCATCCAGGTTAACCGGCAGCATGTAGTTGTTGAATTCACGCGCCTGGCCCGCCGCATCCCGCAGCTTGTAGGAGACGCTGGGGCCGACGTTGCGCAGGGTTTTGTCAGTTTTCACCTTGTTGGCCGCACCCAGGCGAGAGTCAATCGATTGGCGCAGATCAACCTTGCGCACGTCCACGCCCCCCGCACCGCCCTTGTCACCCGCAAAATTCTCAACATTGATGACACGCAGCCCGGTGTATTCCACGGTCAGCTTTTCGGTGCCCCCGGCCTTTGTCAACTCGGAAGAACCGCCAATCACACCTTCAATCTCAAACGGCTTGGACGCTTGCGCCATCGGCAACGCCTTGAGTTTGATGCTGGAGCCGCCATCGTCAAAGCTGGACTGGTAAATCTCCACGCCCTTGTGCCGCGCCGGGTGGTTCACCTCCACGCGCGCGGGGATTTTTTCGCCCGTCTCTTTGTCGTGGATGATGATCTCGCTGGCGAACAGCTTGGGCATGCCGGTGGAGTAGTACTCAACGATGAATTTTTTCAGCTCCACGGCAAAGGGCAACTCTTGCAGCAAGATGCCGTTGGACTGGTTCAGCACCGCCGTGCTGGACTGCGTGCCTTCGGTCACCAGCAAGTTGGCGCGAAAAGTGGGGTTGCTGTCGCTCAGGCGATGCTCGGGCTTTACATCGGCGATCATGCCGCCGCCGGTGTAAACCGTTTTGCCGTTGAAGGCCATTTGCGCGCGAACGATCAAGTCACCATCAAGCAAACCGCCCACGCACACCAGCACGATGGCGCTGTGGGCGGCCAGGTAGCCGATTTTGTTGGCGGCACCGGCTTTGGCAGCCACCATCCACCCCACGCCTGCCGCAGATTCGCGCGGTTGCAGCTTGACCTTCCAGCCGCCGCCTGCCAGCATTGCGCCAATTCGTTTGGCGGCCACTTCGGGCGACTCGTTCAAGGTGCTACTCGCACGGTGGCCAAAAGCCTTCAGGCTTTGCTCGCGGATATTCTCTTTGTAGGTTTTGAGATCGGCAAAAATCTTCGGCGCATTGCGCGCGATGCACAGTGAGGTGCTGATCACCAAAAACGCCAAAATCAGCAAAAACCACCAGGCGCTGTAGACCGAATACAAGCTGACTGCGCCAAACACCTCGGCCCAAAACGGCCCGAACTGGTTGACGTAGTTGGTGGCGGGCTCGTTCTGCTTGAGCACCGTGCCGATGACAGACGCAATGCAGATCACCGTCAACAGCGAGATCGAGAACCGCATCGACGACAACAGCTCCACCGCCGCGCGCATGAAGCGCGAGCGGGTTTGGAGATCTATACCTTCTGTGGAGAGCGTCATGAATTAAAAAGGCGAGCCATCGACAAATGGTTCGCCAGATTGGGGTGAAACAGGAGCCGATGGTTCCCGTGTTACCGACCCTGCTTACATACTTCTATCTCAATCCTGCAATGTAATCCGAGACCGCTTTTATTTCGCGATCATTCATCTTGGCGGCAACCTGAGTCATTTGCAGATTGTTCTTGCGAACGCCATCCCTGAAACTGGTGAGCTGGCCAGCGGTGTACTCGGCATGCTGGCCACCCAAGCGCGGATATTGCGCTGGCAGGCCCGCACCATTGGGGCTGTGGCAGGCGGCGCAGGCGGGCACCTGGCGATCTGCAATGCCACCCCGGTAAATGCGCTCACCCAAGGCTACCAGCTCTTTATCCTTCGCAAAGCCGGTCTTGGCTTTTTTGGCCGTCATGAAGTAAGCCATGCCGCGCATGTCCTCATCGCTCAAGGTTGAAGCAAAGCCCTTCATCACGGCATTATTGCGTTTGCCAGATTTGTACTCTTGCAACTGCTTGATCAAGTATTCAGGATGCTGCTGCGCCAATTTGGGATTCGCGGCGACGGCGGAGTTCCCATCCACGCCGTGGCAAGCCACGCAGACCGCGTTGTAAGTCGCTTCGGCTTTGACCAGGTCGGGTTTGGCAGCAGCAGGTGCGGCGGCGGCATCAGCAGCGAAGGCGGAGGATGCGGGTGTCAGAAGAGTGAGGGTCGCCAACAGGCAGAAAATGAGTTGAACAGTCAGCTTCATAAGAAAAATCGCAGCAGGGGCGTATCGTGGATCAGGTCGCAGTAAAAGCCAAAATAGGCCTCACCACGGGGCAAAACCCCTTGATTCTACAATGCAGGGTCGGGTTTCCCCGCCAAACGACGGGTTTCTCCCGAACATCGATGACCACCAAACCCAAGCCCGGCCCAACCGCCAAAGCCCAAGTCAAGGCCCAAACCTTAACACCTGAGGTTGTCGCCACAGGCTGGCTGCACACCGCGAAATTCCTCACGACTGCGCCGCAACTGCATTTTTTGCCCGCGCTGGACGTGCCTGAAATCGCCTTCGTAGGCCGCTCCAACGCCGGCAAATCCACCTGTATCAACACGCTAACTCAACAAAAACAGCTCGCCTTTGCCTCGCGCAAACCGGGCCGTACACAGAGCATCAACCTGTTCACCTTGGGCAAACAAGGCGTAACTGATGCCGTGCTCGCCGATTTGCCTGGATACGGCTATGCCGCCGTGCCCAAGGCCGACAAAGCCCGTTGGCAGCAAGTGATGGCGAACTACCTGGTGACGCGCGAGAACCTCAAAGGCATCGTGTTGATGTGCGACCCGCGCCACGGCCTGACCGAGCTGGACGAAATCCTGCTCGACGTGATTCGCCCGCGCGTGGTCGAAGGCCTGAAGTTTCTGGTGGTGCTGACCAAGGCCGACAAGCTCAACAAAAGCGAGCAAACCAAGGCCCTGTCGATCATGAAGCTGCAAGCCGGTGGCGGCGAAGTGCGACTATTTTCGGCACCCAAGCGGATTGGGATTGATGAGGTGTCGATGCTGCTGTGGGATTGGGTGCATCCGGCCTCGTCCACTACCACTTAAGTAGTAATGGACCCACTCCATGATTCAAACCCATCAGCAAACATTGCCCCACGGCATCACCCTGAGCTGCCGTGCCACAGGCGAGCAAGGTCGGCCCGTTTTGCTGTTCTTACACGGCTTTCCCGAAGGCGCGTTTGTGTGGGACGAGCTACTTGCGCACTTCGCCAAACCGGAAAACGGCGGCTACCGCTGCATTGCGCCGAATTTGCGGGGGTTTGAAAAATCCAGCGCGCCCACGGATGCGAAGGCGTATCGGCCTAAATTTTTGGTGCAAGACATCGCCGCGTTGATCGCGATTGAAACTGCCCAACAAGGTGGCCAGCTTGCGGCCTTGATCGCCCACGACTGGGGCGGTGCGGTGGCGTGGAATCTGATCAACCAAATGCCGCAGTTGGCGAAGAAGCTGGTGATCATCAACTCGCCTCACCCTGGCACGTTTTTGCGCGAACTGCAAAATAGCCCTAAACAGCAGGCAGCCAGTGAGTACATGAACTTTCTGATCACGCCCGAGGCGGAAGCGCTGCTGGCGCAGGATGACTTCAAGCGGCTTTGGCA
>JANOTO010000585.1:0-5196 GCA_031416395.1 Rhodoferax sp.
GCCGCCACGTCAAACTCCAACCGATACGTGCCCGCGCGCAAACTTGCGCTGTCGTACAGCGGACCGTCTGGGCTGCGGCCATCGCCATTCAATGTAAAGCGACGCACCAGTTTGGCCGTCGTGCCATCGGCTGTCACTTCGGTTGTAAAAAGTGCACCGTTCATGCCCGCTGCGGGGCCGCCGTGCATGGTGTCCAGAACATGTGTGCTCAAACCCATAGATCGCTCCTTCAATAATCAACTTCAAAAGTGTATACACTTTTAGGATTGAAGCTATGATATCCGGCATGGAAGTATCGTCCACCTCAATGATCGTTCAGGCTTTGACCAAGGCCATCGTCGAGCACCGCCTACAGCCCGGCAGCAAGCTGGCGGAGCAAAAGCTTGCGGATCATTTCGGCGTGTCGCGCACGCTGGTACGCCAAGCGCTTTTGCAATTGTCGCAACATCAATTGGTAACGCTGGAGCCCGCCCGTGGCGCATTCGTTGCCGCGCCTTCTGTGACGGAGGCAAGACAAGTTTTTGCGGTGCGCCGCATGCTGGAGTCGGAGATGGTGCGCGCCTTTGTGCAGCAGGTCACGCCCGCAAAAATCAAGGCGCTCAAAGAGCATCTCGCTCAGGAAAAATTGGCCGTGCAGCGCGAAGACGCGCCTGGTCGCACCGAGCTTTTAGGCGACTTTCACGTGCGCATTGCCGAACTGATGGGCAACGACGTGCTGGCACAATTGCTCGGCCAGTTGATCGCCCGCTGCGCGCTGATCACGCTGATGTACCAGTCCTCGCGCGCAGCCGAGCATTCAAGCGACGAGCATGTTGAAATCGTCAAGGCGCTGGCTAACCGCAATGAACTCTTGGCCGTGCGTTTGATGCACGAACATCTCATCAATGTTGAAGAGAACCTGGCGTTTGACCGCAAGATTCCGGCGAATGACATCTCGATGGCGCTGTCCTGAATCACCATGACAACCTCCCCACCCTACCCACGTAACCTCAAAGGCTATGGCCGCAATCCGCCCCATGCGCAATGGCCTGGTAACGCCCGCATCGCGCTGCAGTTCGTGCTGAACTACGAAGAGGGCGGCGAAAATTCGGTGCTGCACGGCGATGCGGGCAGCGAGCAGTTTTTGTCGGAGATGTTCAGCCCCTCTGTCTTCCCAGCGCGGCACATGAGCATGGAGAGCATCTATGAATACGGCTCGCGCGCAGGCGTGTGGCGCATCTTGCGGGAGTTCGAGAAACGCAGTCTGCCGTTGACCATCTTTGGGGTCAGCATGGCCTTGCAGCGCCACCCGGAACTGACTGCCGCCTTCAAAGAGCTGGGCCACGAGATTGCCTGCCACGGCTGGCGCTGGATCAGTTATCAAAATGTTGACGAAGCCACCGAGCGCGAGCACATGCGCATTGGCATGGAGATCATCCAACAGATGACAGGCGAGCGGCCCGTGGGCTGGTACACCGGGCGTGACAGCCCCAACACCCGTCGACTGGTGGCTGATTACGGCGGCTTTGAATACGACAGCGATTACTACGGCGACGACCTTCCGTTATGGACCCGAGTCCAAAAGACTGACGGCAGCACTGTGCCCCAGCTCATCGTGCCCTACACGCTCGACACCAATGACATGCGCTTCTCATCCGCCCAGGGTTTTGCGCAGGGTGATGACTTTTTCACTTATCTCAAAGACAGCTTTGATGTGCTGTATGCCGAAGGCAACCCCCGAGGCCTGAACGCACCCAAGATGCTCAACATCGGCATGCACTGCCGCCTGCTGGGTCGCCCAGGGAGAATGCGGTCTTTGCAGAAGTTTTTGGATTACGTGCAGGGCCACTCGCATGTGTGGATTTGCCGGCGCATTGACATCGCCAGGCATTGGACAAAAACCCATCCCTTCAGCCCATGACCCTGTCACTTGAACAACTCAACGCCGCGCCAGTGGCCCAGGCGGCACTGATGCTCGACGGCCTGTACGAGCATTCGCCATGGATTGCGCAACAGGCGCTTGCGCAGCGGCCCTTTCGCTCACTGGCGCACCTCAAACACGCCATGGTGCAGGTGCTCAAGTCGGCAAGTGTTGATGCCCAACTGGCCCTGATTCGCGCGCACCCCGAGCTGGCAGGTAAGGCGATGGTGAGCAAATCGCTCACCGCAGAATCCAGCAACGAGCAGGGCAAAGCGGGCCTCACGCAATGCACCGAGCTTGAGTTCGCCAAGATTCAGCAACTTAATGCGGACTACAACGCCAAGTTTGGATTTCCGTTTATTCTGGCGGTGCGTGGCCCGCGCGGCACCGGCTTGAACAAGCAGCAAATCATCGACGCCTTTGCGCGACGCTTGCACGGGCACCCGAGCTTTGAGTTTCAGGAATGTCTGCGCAATATTCACCGCGTGGTGGAGCTGCGGCTGAACGACAAATTTGGCATCGAGCCAACGCTCGGTAACGAAGTTTGGGACTGGCAAGAAGCGTTGGCCCAGCATACTGACCCAGGCTACGCCGACAAGGGCCAGCTCACCGTCACCTACCTCACGGATGCACACCGCGCCTGCGCCGCGCAAATCAAAGCGCAGATGCTCGACTGCGGGTTTGACACCGTCCATATTGATGCCGTGGGCAACGTGGTGGGGCGGTATCTGTCCAGCCACGCCAATGCAAAAACACTGCTGACCGGCTCGCATTACGACACCGTGCGTAACGCTGGCAAGTACGATGGCCGCTTGGGTATTTTTGTACCGATGGCCTGCGTGCGTGAACTGAAACGCCAAGGCAAACGCCTCCCGTTTCACTTTGAGGTGGTGGGCTTTGCAGAAGAAGAAGGCCAGCGCTTCAAGGCGACTTTTTTGGGATCAAGCGCACTGGTGGGCCAGTTCAGCCCGGCTTGGCTTGATCAAAAGGATGCTGACGGTATCTCCATGCGTGACGCGATGGCACATGCCGGGTTGAATGCACGCGACATCGCCAGTCTGCAACGCAATACTGCCGACTATTTGGGCTTTGTTGAAGTGCATATCGAGCAAGGCCCGGTGCTGAATGCGCTGGATTTACCGATGGGCATCGTCACCTCAATCAACGCCAGCGCGCGCTACACAGGCGAGGTCATTGGCACCGCCTGCCATGCGGGCACCACGCCGATGAACCAGCGCAATGATGCGGCGGCAGCGGTGGCGGAGTTGATCTTGGCAATGGAACAACGGGCGCTGCAAGACGGTGATTCGGTCGCAACGGTTGGTCAATTGCAAGTTCCCAATGGCTCCATCAACGTGGTGCCGGGGCGCTGCCAATTTTCGTTGGACATGCGCGCCCCCACCAACGCGCAGCGCGATGCCTTGGTGGCCGACGTGCTGGCATCGCTCGCTTCAATTTGCGAGCGCCGCCAGGTGCGCTACACGTTGGAAGAAACCATGCGTGCAGCCGCCGCGCCCAGCGCGCCTGCATGGCAGCAAAAGTGGGAGCAGGCTGTTGACGCAATGGGCGTTACTTTGCACCGCATGCCCAGCGGCGCCGGGCACGACGCGATGAAGCTGCATGAAATCATGCCCCAGGCCATGCTGTTTGTGCGCGGAGAGAACTCCGGCATCAGCCACAACCCACTCGAATCCACCACCAGTGACGACATGCAGTTGGCCATTGACGGCATGACCTATCTTTTGCACCAGGTCGCAACCTCCATCAACGATCCCCAATGACAAAGTACGAACAACTGGATGCGTGGGTAGATGCCCATTTTGACGACGAGGTGCGCTTTCTTCAGGAACTTGTCCGCGTGCCGACCGATACCCCTCCCGGCGACAACGCACCGCACGCCGAGCGAACGGCCGAGCTGCTTCATGAATTTGGATTGGACGTAGAGAAGCACCCGGTGCCCGCCGCCGAGGTGCAGGCCGTGGGCATGCAAAGCGTCACCAACCTGGTGGTTCGCCGCAAATACGGAATTGGCAAAACCGTGCTGCTCAACGCGCATGGCGACGTGGTGCCGCCCGGCGAGGGCTGGACGAAAGACCCTTATGGCGGCGAGATTGAAAACGGCCAACTGTATGGCCGCGCAGCCGCCGTGAGCAAGAGCGACTTTGCAAGCTACACCTTCGCACTGCGGGCGCTGGAGGCAGTTGCCAAGCCTAGCGCGGGCAGCGTGGAGTTGCTATTCACTTACGACGAAGAATTTGGCGGCGAGGTCGGCCCAGCCTGGCTGCTCAAGCACGGCATCATCAAGCCTGATTTGATGATTGCTGCGGGCTTCAGCTACCAGGTGATTACCGCGCACAACGGCTGCCTGCAAATGGAGGTGACCGTACACGGCAAGATGGCGCATGCGGCCATTCCTGATTCGGGCGTGGATGCCATGCAGGCCGCAGTGAAGATTTTGACGGCGCTTTATGCCCAAAATGGGCTTTACAAATCGATTCGATCCAGTGTGGAGGGCATCACCCATCCGTATTTGAACGTTGGCATGATTGAGGGCGGCACCAATACCAATGTGGTGCCCGGCAGAGTCACTTTCAAGCTCGACCGGCGCATGATCCCGGAGGAGAACCCGGCGGAAGTCGAAGCCACGCTGCGCAAAATCATCGCCGAGGTTGCGGGCCAGCAAGCTGGCGTTTCGGTCGATGTCAAACGCATTCTGCTGGCCAATTCGATGCGCGCGCTGCCCGGTAACAAGCCGCTGGTCGATGCCATCCAGAAGCATGGTGAGCAGGTCTTTGGCGAAAAGATTCCTGCGCTGGGCACACCGCTTTACACCGATGTGCGTCTGTTCAGCGAGGCGGGCATCCCCGGTGTGATTTACGGCGCTGGCCCACGCACCGTGCTGGAGTCGCACGCAAAGCGCGCCGACGAGCGACTGGATTTGCAAGACCTGCGCCGCGCCACTCAAGTCATCGCCCGAACCCTGCACGATTTACTGGCCTAACCCAGCCTTCCCCTAGGGTTTCCCGCCATGAGCGCGGCCAAGTAACTTCAGATAATCTGTACACAGATTTTGTATACCCTTTAACGGGCAACATTGTGGCGGGCACTATTCTTGCTTGTTAACTTGTACTTATTCACACCGTCTTTGGAGAACTCATGCACAAACGCTCATTGCTCAAATCCGCCCTGGCTGTGGCCATTCTCGCCACGCAAAATTTGGCGCAAGCCCAGGTCACGCCGATCAAATTTCAGCTTGATTGGCGCTTTGAAGGCCCATCAGCGCTGTTTCTCACCCC
>JANOTO010000586.1:0-7715 GCA_031416395.1 Rhodoferax sp.
TTTTGACCAGTTCCCATTACTGTTTCTCTTATGACTGACGTACTCAACATTGCCCCTCGTGACAAAGCCGAAATACTGGCGCAGGCACTGCCCTATATCCGCAAATACCACGGTAAAACGCTGGTCATCAAATATGGCGGCAATGCCATGACGGACCCGGCTTTGCAGGCGGACTTTGCAGAAGATGTGGTGCTGCTCAAGCTCGTCGGCATGAACCCCGTGGTCGTCCACGGCGGTGGGCCGCAAATCGAAAATGCGCTGAATCGCCTGGGCAAAAAGGGCGAATTCATTCAGGGTATGCGCGTGACCGATGCGGAAACCATGGAGGTGGTGGAGTGGGTGCTGGGCGGCGAGGTGCAGCAGGACATTGTGGGCCTGATCAACCAGGCCGGCGGCAAGGCGGTTGGGCTGACCGGGCGTGACGGTGCGATGATCCGCGCACAAAAGCTCAAGATGATTGACAGCAAAGATCCGACCAAGGAGCACGATGTGGGCCAAGTGGGCGACATCGTCTCGATCGACCCCAGCGTGGTCAAGGCGCTGCAGGATGATGCCTTCATCCCCGTTATCAGTCCCATCGGTTTTGGCGAAGACAACCAAAGCTACAACATCAATGCCGATGTGGTGGCCGCCAAGCTGGCCATCGTGCTCAAGGCCGAGAAACTGATGCTGCTGACCAACACCCCTGGCGTGCTGGACAAAGCCGGCAATTTGCTCACAGACTTGACGGCGCGGCGCATCGACGAGCTGTTTGCCGATGGCACCATCAGCGGCGGCATGCTGCCCAAAATCGCCGGCGCGCTGGATGCGGCGAAAAGCGGCGTGAACGCCGTTCATATTATTGATGGACGGGTGCCGCATGCGATGCTCTTGGAGATCCTCACGGACCAAGCCTACGGGACCATGATTCGCTCCCATTAACTGCACGGTTTAAACACCCGCAAAAACCCTTGATGGCGCTATGAGAGAATCAAATTCACAACTTGATACCTCCCATGCCCGACGCTGAAACTCTCCCCGAAGCCACTGCCACCGAGCGCGTGGAGACTGCTGCCAGCGACGCTGCCGCGCCGGTTCGTAAGCGGCCTAAACCGGGCGAGCGGCGCATCCAGATACTACAGGCGCTTGCCGCCATGCTGGAGCAACCGGGTGCTGAACGCATCACCACCGCCGCGCTGGCTGCGCGTCTGGACGTGAGTGAGGCCGCACTTTACCGGCACTTCGCCAGCAAGGCGCAGATGTTTGAGGCGCTGATCGAGTTCATTGAAGAGTCCGTGTTCACGCTGGTCAACCAGATGACTGATCGTGCCGCTGGCGATACAGCCAACGCGCCCACCAACACACCCGTGGACGCGCGCCTGGCCGCCCGGGTGGTCGCCATGTTGATCCAGTTTGCCGAGAAAAACCCCGGCATGACCCGCGTGATGGTGGGCGATGCTCTGGTGTTTGAGAACGAGCGTCTGCAAGCCCGCATGAACCAGTTTTTCGACAAGATCGAGTCCATTTTGAAGAGTAGCTTGCGCGATGTCGCGGCCCACAATGGCTCGGACACCCCGACGGTGGATGCGCAAGTCAGTGCCTCGGTGTTGACCGCCTTTGTCGTGGGCCGCATGCAGCGCTTTGCGCGCTCGGGCTTCAAGCGCCTGCCGTCTGAGCATTTGGACGCTTGTCTCGCCCAAATGCTGTAAGCCTGTTAACTCGCGAGCTACTTGACCACCGAATAATTCACCGGCATCCAAGCGTAGCCCGCGCCGTCTTTGCGCACCCGCCCAATGCCAGGGAACGAGACGTGAGCCACGGCCAGGAGGAAGTTCTCTTTGGCGGCAATGGCGTACAGTTTGCTACGCACCGTGACAGCGGTTTTTGAATCACCGTCAAATTGGATAGCCACCGAGGGTTGCGCAAATTGAACCGCAGCGACATGCATCAAGTCGCCCAGCACTGCCATTTTTTGGCCCTTGCTCTCCACAATGTAAATCGCATGGCCGGGCGTGTGGCCGCGCGTTACCACGGCCTTGATGCCGGGCACCAAGTCGCTGTTGCCTTCAAACGGTTTGTATTTACCAGCGCTGACATAGGGGTTCAGTGATGCCTGCGCGCCTTGGAAGAAGCCCTTCATCGCCTCGGGCGCCTTGTCCAGGTTCTCCTTGCTCAGCCAGAAGTCAGCGTCTTGTTTGTCAGACCGCACGATCGCATTGGGGAAAGCCAGCTTGTCACCAGCCATCAGCCCGCCCACAGGGTCGGCGTGCATGTGGGTGATGTAGATTTCGTCAACCTGCTCGGGCGTGTAGCCAGCGGCCTTGATGCTGTCTTGAAGATTGCCAAGGGTCGGGCCGAATAATTTGGCGGCACCGGTGTCGATCAAGACCAGCTTTTCACCCGTGTTGATCAGGTAGGCGTTAACAGACGTCTCGAGTGGGCTTTTGAGCGAGTACTTAGCCAGCGCCAAGTCAACCTTGGCTGCTTTGATATTGGTCAGAATCTTGTTGACGGGTAATTCCACCGTGCCGTCGGACAGCGCCGTCACTTCAAAATCACCCAGCATCATGCGGTAGTAGCCTGGCGCTGATTTTTTGACCATCGGGGCAGCCGCATGCGCGGCAGCGACTAAAAAGCCAGTGCTGGCAGTCGTACCGAGCAGCACGAGCGCAAGTGCGCGGGCCAAGTGACGTAGGGGCATGGAAGGCTTGCGAGTCATCGTTGTTCTCCAGTTTTAAGTTCGTTTTGATGTCCGACACCGTGGTGCCACTTCTCGATTGTGCCCACGAATCAAGTGCCGTGGGTAGCGTTTTGCAGATAGGGTTATTGAGTCGGTACCCTAAAATTGCAACTATGACCTCAAAATATTTGACCTTCATTGCCGCACTGGCGATCCTCGCTGCAGGCAACTCTTTTGCGCAAACGCCGCAGATCGACATTAAAAACGCCTGGGTGCGAACCGCCGTGCCGGGTCAAACGGCCACTGGCGCCTTCATGACCATCACCCACAAAGACGGTGCGCGCTTGGTGCGTGGTGTGTCACCTGTTGCTGGGTTGACCGAAATCCATGAGATGAAGATGGACGGCGATGTCATGAAAATGCGCGCTTTGCCACAGGGCCTGGACTTGCCAGCCGGGCGCGCGGTCAACCTGGCACCGGGCGGCTACCACATCATGCTGATGGACTTGAAGGGCGCATTGCCTAAGGACTCAGTGGTGCCGATCACGCTGTGGTTCCAGGATGCGAAGGGCGTTGAGAGCCAGTTGGATCTGAAGCTGCCCGTCGCGGTGCGCGCGCCCAATGCCACGGCAGGTAAAGCTGAGTCCGAGCATAAGCATTGAGCTGGATGGATCGATATCAACCGACGGCAACTGCTAGCAACCGACATTAACCGGGGCGGTTGGAGTAAGCTCTGTCTGGCTTAGTCTGGTGACTTCGAGCGACAACTTCTTAGGAGCAACTTGTGAGCAATTCCACCGATTCGGGTTTTGGCAAATTTGTGCCAGGGTTTGATTTTTTGCAAGGCCTGGCCAAGGGAGCGTCTAGCAGCATCCCGCAGATGCCCAACCTGGCCAACTGGGTGTCACCATCGCTGAACGTTGAAGAGCTGGAAAAGCGCATTGACGAGCTCAAGGCCGTGCATTTTTGGCTGGATCAAAACTCCAAGGCGCTGGGGGCCACCATCCAGGCGCTGGAGGTGCAAAAGATGACGCTGGCGACCCTCAAGGGCATGAACTTCAACCTGGGCGATGTAGCGAATGCGTTCAAACTCAGGGCGGCGGACTCGGTCGCCTCGGGCATGAAGAGCGTGGGTGACCGGGCGGCCAGCACGGCCAAAACGATTTCGGATGTGGCCTCCGATGTCGCCTCCAGCGTCAGCGGCAAGCCCAGATCCAGCGGAACCGCGAAGGCTGGCAAACCCGCCAGCGGCATTTCGGGTTTGGTCGACCCGATGCAGCTGTGGGGTTCGTTGACCCAGCAGTTCCAGCAAATCGCCGCCAGCGCCATGAAAGATGCGACCAAAAATACCGCTATCGACGTGACGAAAAACATGGCGACAGGTTTGGCCAAAGAGGCCATCAAGGCGGGTAAAAAAGCGGCGTCGGGTGCGGCTTCGAAGTCGCGCGCCACCGCGAAAAAGACCCTTGCCAAGACGGTTCGCAAGACCGCCCGCTAGAGCCGGGATGCCAGTGGTGCGATTGCGAGTGTCACGATGAAACTGTTCCCCTACGGCCACGCTACTCATCCGCAATGGCAAATGGCGGCTGGCTTGGTGCTGGCGCAATTGCGCGCGCAAATGGCCTTACATGGCTACGCCAGCGCGCCGACGCTGGCCCTGCTGTACATCACCGACCACTACGCAGGTGCTGCGCAGGAAATCCTGGCGCATTTGAGTAGTGAGTTGCCCGAGGTGACCGATTGGTCTGGCACTGTGGGCGTGGGCATTGCGTCCAACAATGTGGAGTATTTCGACGAGCCGGCCTTGGCGGTGATGCTGTGCGAGCTGCCACCGGATCAATACCGCGTGTTCTCCGGCGTGGCGCCGCTGGGGCTGGGGTTTGAGGCGCACACAGCGTTGATCCATGCCGATGGAAACACGACGGATTTGCCGGAGTTGATCCACGAGATGGCCTTGCGTACCGGCTCGGGCTATCTGTTTGGCGGGCTGTCTGCCAGCCGCACGCAGTCGGTGCAATTTGCAGTGGGCGGCAATGGCAATATTCGGGGACAGGGCGCGGCCAGCGGAGTCTTCAGTGGTGGCTTGAGCGGCGTGGCGTTTGGCGAGGGCGTGGCGATGGTCTCGCGCGTTACGCAAGGCTGCCAGCCGATCTCCAAAACTCGTATCGTCACAGCCTGCGATGCCAACGTGGCCATCGAGCTTGACGGTCAACCTGCGCTGGATGCACTGTTGTTCGACTTGAACGTGTCGCTGGCGCAGCCCCAACAAGCCCTCGCGGCGGTACGCGCTACGCTGGTGGGCCTGGTCGAAAGCCAAGATATCGGTGGGCAGCAGGGCGTGAATTTGCGCGGCAGTTTTGGCAGCGATGTGATCGTTCGCCACATCATCGGGCTGGACCCGGTGCGCCGCGGCATTGCCATTGCGAGTCAGTTGGACAACGGCATGCAGCTGGCCTTTTGTCAGCGCAATGTGCAGGCCGCCCGGGCGGATTTGACCCGGATCTGCGCCGAGATTCGCGAAGAGTTGGAGCCGCAGGAACTCACCCGGCAAACTGCCACGGCACTCGCACAATCAGAAGCTGAGTCCGCGCCCCACCCGCAGCGCGGCATTGCCGGCGCCGTTTACGTCAGTTGCTCGGGCCGCGGTGGCCCACACTTTGGCGGTGCCAGCGCCGAGCTGCAAATCGTGCGCCGTGCGTTGGGCGATGTTCCGCTGGTAGGCTTTTTCGCAGGCGGCGAGATTGCGCGGCATCATTTGTATGGCTACACCGGGGTGCTGACGGTGTTCACCCACGGTGGTGGTGGCTAAGCTTTTTTGCTGAAATATACCTATTATGGGTATATTGAAGTCAAAAAACAGGTTAAAAATGAGAATTTATAACAAAAAAGTCTCCAGCTCTCGCTTGACATGCGTAGTTAGCTATAATTTATATAGCTATTTAATGTTTCAATCACCCACTGCCGTCACACTCCACGCACCCTGTCCGCCATGAACTGCTGCCTGAACGCGCTAAACGCCCCCGCATCCAGCGCCTCGCGCACCTCGCGCATGAGGTTCAGGTAATAGTGCAGGTTGTGCACGCTGGCCAGCATCGGGCCAAGCATTTCGCCGCAGCGGTCCAGGTGATGCAGGTAGGCGCGGCTGAAGCCTTCACGACCACCATCCGCCCAGCTCACGGCGGACTTGCCGGCACACGCATAGCAGGTGCAAGTGACATCCAGCGGCTGTTCATCGGTTTTGTGGCGGGCGTTGCGGATCTTCAAATCACCAAAACGTGTGAACAGCGTGCCGTTGCGGGCGTTGCGGGTGGGCATCACGCAGTCAAACATGTCAACGCCTTGGGCCACACCTTCCACCAAATCTTCGGGCGTGCCCACGCCCATCAGGTAGCGCGGCTTGTGCGCAGGCAGGCGGTGCGGGGTGTGCGCCATGATACGCAGCATCTCCTCCTTGGGCTCGCCCACGCTCACGCCACCGACCGCGTAGCCGGGGAAGTCCATCGCCACTAGCTGATCCAGCGACTCCTGGCGCAGGTGTTCAAACATGCCGCCTTGCACAATGCCAAACAGCGCGTTCGGGTTTTGCAGTTTGGCAAATTCCGTCTTGCAACGCGCCGCCCAACGCAAGCTGAGTTCCATTGAGCTGCGCGCCTCAGCCTCGGTGGTCAATTGGCCTTTGGTCTTGGGTTCGACCGAAATGTAAGGCGTGCATTCGTCAAACTGCATCACGATGTCGCTGTTCAGCGTAGTTTGAATCTGCATCGAGATTTCGGGTGTCAAAAACAGCTTGTCGCCATTCACGGGCGACGAAAACTTCACGCCTTCCTCCGTGATTTTGCGCATCTCGCCCAGGCTCCATACCTGAAAACCACCGCTGTCGGTGAGGATCGGCTTGCTCCATTTCTCAAATTTGTGCAGACCGCCAAAGCGCTGCATTACGTCCAACCCTGGGCGCATCCACAGGTGAAATGTGTTGCCCAAAATGATCTGCGCACCCATGTCTTCCAGGCTCTGCGGGGTCACGCCCTTCACCGTGCCGTAGGTGCCCACAGGCATGAAGATGGGTGTCTCCACCACGCCGTGGTTCAGCGTGAGGCGGCCTCGGCGGGCGTGGGAACCAGGTTGACCGGCACTGCCGGGGTCGGTTTTAAGGAGGTCGAATTTCAGCATGTCAAGGCTACTCTTTTCTATTCAACAACATCGCATCCCCATAACTGAAGAATCGATACCGCTCGCGAATCGCGTGGTCATACAACGCGCGAATCGGCTCGTAGCCCGCAAACGCGCTCACCAGCATCATCAGGCTGGATTTGGGCAGGTGAAAGTTGGTGATCAGCATCTCGACCAGCTTGAACTCAAAACCGGGCGTGATGAAGATTTGCGTATCGCCCGTTGTGTGCCCGCTTGCCGCCCACGACTCCAGCGTGCGAACCGTGGTGGTGCCTACGGCGATGATGCGACCACCGCGTGCGCGGCAATCGGCAATGGCGGTTTGCGTCGTCATTGGTACGTCATACCACTCGCTGTGCATTTGATGATCCGCCAGATTCTCGGTTTTGACGGGCTGGAACGTGCCGGCACCGACGTGCAAAGTCACGTAAGCGCGTTGCACGCCTTTGGCGTCCAGTGCGGCCAGGAGCGCATCGTCAAAATGCAGCGCTGCGGTGGGAGCGGCGACCGCGCCGGGGTTTTTGGCGAACACGGTCTGGTAGCGTGATGCGTCGTCTGCCGAGTCGGCATGTTCAATGTACGGCGGCAGCGGCACGTGGCCGTGGCGCTCCATCAGCGTGTGCGGGTCGTCGCCCGCGTCATTGCTCAACACGAATCGAAACAGCGCGCCGTCGGCATCCGGCCAGCGGCCCAGCAGCGTCGCGCGCAGGTTGTCGTTTGCGCCGGGAGCCGTTGTCAACGCTACCGTCGTTCCGACCTCAGGCTTTTTGCTGACCCGCATGTGCGCGGCCACCTGGTTGCCACTGAGCACGCGCTCGATCAGCAGCTCCAGCTTGCCCCCAGTCGGTTTCTCACCGAAAAGGCGCGCCTTGATGACCTTGGTGTC
>JANOTO010000587.1:0-2242 GCA_031416395.1 Rhodoferax sp.
CCCTTCTCTCGTCCGCCGCGCTTGCGGGCGTGAAGAAAGGCGGCGCGAAAGCGCAGGTGTATGCCGCGTGCCACGGTGTCGATGGCAACTCGGGCATCCCCACCATCCCGTCGCTGGCAGGCCAGCCACGCCAGTTCATCACGCAGGCGCTGTTCATGTTCAGGGAAGGACATCGCAAGAATGAGCAGATGGCACCGTTTGTCAGCCACCTCAGCAATGCCGATTTGAACGATCTGTCACTGTATTTCTCAACCCAAAAACTGGCACCCCCCACGCGCAAGCCCGAGGGGAACATCTTCGCGCACGGCCGAGCCGTCACTGAAAAGAACAACTGTGTTGCGTGTTACACGCCAACCCTGGTGGGGCAGCAGCACATTCCCCGGATGGCAGGTCAACACAAGCCTTATCTTTGGAGCAGCTCAAGGCGTTCAAAGCATCCACCCACGCTGACCTCGATGGCACGATGACCTCCGCCGCGCAGGGGCTGGCGTTGGATGAGTTGAAGATGGTGGCGGAGTGCTTGGCGACTTTTATAGCACCGTGAAGCGCTAACACTTAGGCCGCGTACTGAGTACCCTGCACCAGCGCAAACACCCTGAGAAAATTGCCGCCAATCAGCTTCGCCACCTCAGGTTCATGCATGCCACGCTTGAGCAGGCCCGCAACAAACAGCGGTAGATTGGAATAGGTATCGAACACTGGCTTGTAGTTGGCATCCATATCGGTACCAAGGCAGACGTGATCAATACCCACATGTTCAATCAGCTCAAAGGTGCGCGCCACAAAGCCATTGAGGTCAACGACACCAATTCCTGCAGGCCACGCCCCGAGTACACCACCTCCCGTTTGCGCCACCGCCTTGGCCAAGTCGAGAGAAATAAACCTTGGATGTGACAGCTTTGGCGTATGGATATGCACATGCGACGCGATCACCGGTTTTGACGATGCGTTGATGGCACCCATCGCAGTCGCTTGCGACGCGTGCGCCACATCTACCAGCATGCCGGCAACATTCATTGCCTTGACCACGGCAACCCCTGCCGGGCTTAGTTTTCCGTGCACGGGGTTGCCGGTGATGGTATCGCCCAGCTCGTTGTTGCGATAGTGCAGCAGGGTGATGGAGCGCACGCCATCGGCATAGGCAAGCGCCACGCGCTCTGGCTTGCCTTCAAGGAAATCACCACCTTCGACGGTCAGCAACGCGCCCACCTTGGCCGCTACCTTGGCCGCGTGAAAATCAGCCTGCGTCTTGATGGGATACACCAGCCCGCGGGTCGCGAGTGCCTTGATGTTTCCAATTTGGCGCTGGTAGCTGGCCCAGGCTTCGCCCGGCTCGAAGTCACGAACCGCCGCCAGCCCCTCGCCGGCCGTGCCGAGCACTTGAAAATCCGACACAGCGGCAAAGGCCGCCGTCGACAGTCCGCCAGCCTGCATATCGGCCAGGGTTCTGGCTTCAAACGTACCCAGCTTGGCGTAAATCCACACCAGGCCTGAGAGATTCTCGGCACCGTCCACAAAGCTGCGGCCAGGGTGGGCATGCGCATCGACAGAAATGTGGCGGGCTAGCAGCGCACGCGCCTTGGCCAGCTCATCTGGTGTCACTGCAAAACCAACAGGTGCCGCCCTGGGATGTTTGGCAAAGTAACCCGCAACACCCACCGCAGCGGCCAGGCCCACACCACCCACTGTCAATAGTTTCCGTCGGGAGGGTAGCGCCATAGGATCACCAGATCAACGCGGTTTTACACGTCAATATTCCCCGCCCGCAGCGCATTGCTCTCGATGAAGTCGCGCCGGGGCTCGACCTCATCACCCATCAGCATGGTGAAGACTCGGTCGGCCTCGATGGCGTCGTCAATTTGAACGCGCAGCAGGCGGCGCACGGTCGGATCCATCGTGGTTTCCCACAGTTGGGCAGGGTTCATCTCGCCCAAGCCTTTGTAACGCTGGCGCGCGGTGGCACCTTCGGCCTGCGTGATGAGCCAGGCCATGGCTTCGCGAAAGTCGTTGACTTTCTGCTCCTTCTGGCGCTCTCCTTCGCCGCGCATGACTTTGGCACCTTCGCCCATCAAGCCACGGAAGGTGTTGGCGGCTTCAGCCAGGGCGGCATAGTCGGCACCGTGCACAAAGTCTTGCGTCAACACGCTGCTTTTGACGTTTCCGTGGTGGCGACGGCTGATGCGCAAAATAGGTTTGTCGGTGCGCACGTCAAATTCGCCAGCCACCTCGGCACCGCTGCCCA
>JANOTO010000588.1:0-3821 GCA_031416395.1 Rhodoferax sp.
TCCATTGCCTGCGCCGCATCCAGAATGGGGCGGTAGCCGGTGCAGCGGCACAGGTTGCCCGACAAGTCTTCAATCGCCTGCTCGCGTGAAATTTTTTGACCCTGGCAAACCCGGTTCTGGTACATGGCAAACAGGCTCATCACAAACCCCGGCGTGCAAAATCCGCATTGCGAGCCATGGCAGTCGACCATGGCCTGCTGCACGGGGTGCAGGCTACCGTCGTTGGCCACGATGTCTTCAGCGACCCACACCACCATGCCATCGACTGAATGCGCCATGCGAATGCAGCTATTAACCGCGCGGTATTGAATGCGGCCATCGATCGCTTCGCCCAGCACCATCGTGCACGCACCACAGTCGCCCTCATTGCAGCCCTCTTTGACCGACGTGCAGTTCAAATCCTCCCGCAGCACCTGCAAGAGCGTGCGCATGGGTGATACATTGGGCAGCGCTACAACTTCGCCGCGTCTGATAAAGTTTATTGAATTCGTTGTCATGTTCAGTATGTTCACCAGCTCATATCGTAGCGTTCTATGGCCATTTTGACAGGCGCGAACTTGGTGCCCCGTCTGCTCTTAACGGGTATCACGAAATGCTACCCAGCCGTGGTAGCCAACAGCGATGTTTCCCTGACGGTTTTGCCCGGAGAAACCCATGCGGTGCTAGGGGAAAATGGCGCCGGCAAATCGACGCTGATGAAGATCATTTACGGCTCGGTGAAGCCGGATGCGGGTAGCGTGAGCTTCAACGGCAAAGTCGTCCACATTCGCAACCCGCAGGAGGCGCGGGCTCTGGGCATCAGCATGGTGTTTCAGCATTTCAGCCTGTTTTCGACGATCACCGTGGCTGAGAACGTCTGGCTCGGGCTGGACAAAAGCTTGACGCTGGCGCGGGTCACGCAGTCCATCACCGCCAAGGCCACGGAGTACGGGCTGGACATCGACCCCAGCCGACCGGTTCACACCTTGAGCGTGGGCGAGATGCAGCGGGTCGAAATCATCCGCGCCTTGCTCACGAACCCGCAGCTACTGATCCTGGACGAGCCCACCTCCGTTCTCACGCCGCAAGCGGTGGAGAAGCTTTTTGTGGTGCTGAAAAAGCTGTCGTCCGAAGGTTGCAGCATCTTGTACATCAGCCACAAGCTGCATGAAATTCGCGCGCTGTGTACCGCTTGCACGGTTTTGCGTGGTGGCAAGGTGACGGGTGTTTGTAACCCGTCGAACGAGTCCAACGCGTCGCTGTCGCGCATGATGATTGGGGCTGAACCTGCCCAATTGGTGCACCGGGAATCGAAAGTCGGTGTGGCGGTGCTAAAGGTGTCAAACCTGAAGCTCTCGCGGGAAGACCAGTTTGGCGTGGATTTGAATGGCATCAATTTGCAGGTGCGCGCGGGTGAGGTGGTGGGCATTGCGGGCGTGTCCGGCAACGGCCAAAAAGAGCTGCTTTACGCGCTGTCAGGCGAAGATGTGCGTGCGCCAGCGGGCTCAGTCAGCATGGGCGACGTAGACGTATCCAGCCTGCATCCTGGTCAACGTCGCAAACTCGGTTTGCAGTTCGTGCCGGAAGAGCGCTTGGGGCGCGGGGCCGTGCCCACGCTGGGGCTGGCGCATAACCTGCTGCTGACGCGCGACGAAGCTGTGTCAAACCCCGGATTTGCCGGCGGCTGGATTGGCCTGCGCAAGCTCGATGCGCAGGCCACTGCCATCATCCAGCGGTTTAATGTCAAGGCCGGTGGTGCTAGTTCTGCGGCCCGTTCGCTCTCGGGCGGTAACCTGCAAAAGTTCATCGTGGGCCGCGAGATTGATGCCAAGCCAAAGCTGCTCATCGTCTCCCAACCCACCTGGGGTGTTGATGTGGGTGCTGCCGCGCAGATTCGCGGGGCCATTTTGGCGCTGCGCGATGTGGGCTGCGCTGTGCTGGTCGTCAGCGAAGAGCTGGATGAACTGTTTGAAGTGAGTGACCGCCTGCACGTGATCGCGCAGGGCCGCCTGTCGCCGTCGGTGCCGATTGCCGATGCCACAGTGGCGAAAATTGGGGAGTGGATGAGCGGGCTGTGGGATACCAACGCGGCGTTAACAGAGGCTGAGCATGGCTAGTTTTGGCATCAAACTAGAAGCCCGACCCGAGCCGTCGAAGCTATGGGGCTTTGCGTCGCCGCTCTTGGCGCTGCTGGTCACCGTCATCATCGGCATCATCATGTTTGTAGCCCTGGGCAAAGACCCGGTCAAAGGGCTGGAGATGTTCTTCTGGCTGCCGATCAAGAGCGGCTATGCCATTGGCGAGCTGCTGGTTAAGGCGACACCGCTTTTGATCATTGCGCTGGGTCTTGCCGTTTGCTTTCGGGCGAATGTGTGGAATATTGGTGCCGAGGGCCAGTACATCATGGGGGCGATCTTCGCTGGGGGCGTCGCGCTGATGGCGGACAAAACCACGGGCGGCTGGATCGTTTTGCCGATCATTCTGGCGGGCGTGTTGGGCGGCATGCTGTGGGCGGGCATCACGGCGCTGCTGCGCGACAAATTCAATGCCAACGAGATTTTGGTCAGCCTGATGCTGGTTTATGTCGCGGTGCAGGTGTTGAGCTACATGGTCGGCGGGCCGTGGATGGACCCGAAGGGCTTCAATTTTCCGCAGACCCAAACTTTTGAAGCCGCCACTCGAATCCCACGCTTGTTCAGCGGCTCCAGGGTTAGCATTGGTGCGCTATTGGCCGTGGTGGGCGTGCTGGTCGTGTGGGTGTTTCTGTTTCGCACGCGGGCGGGCTTTGCGCAGCAGGTCGGCGGCCTGGCACCGGCGGCGGCGCGTTACGCGGGGTTTTCATCGCGCAAAGCACTGTGGATGGCGCTGCTCATTTCTGGCGGTGCGGCAGGCCTGGCGGGCGCGCTGGAGGTGGCGGGGCCGATCGGCCAGCTCACCATATACGTGCCCGCAGGCTATGGCTTTGCCGCCATCATCGTCGCGTTTGTGGGGCGGCTGCATCCGGTCGGGATGGTGTTCTCGGCCCTGCTGATGAGCATGTTCTACATTGGCGGGGAGATGGCGCAATCGCGCCTGGGGTTGACCAAATCGCTCACGGGCGTGTTTCAGGGCCTGCTGCTGTTCAGCTTGCTGGCATGTGACACCTTGATCAACTACAAAATCGTGTTCAGGAGGGCTGCCTGATGGAATCCTACGCATTGCTGATCGCCTCCACGTTGAACGCAGGCACGGTGCTGGCTTTGGCCTCGCTCGGCTTGTTGATCAATGAAAAAGTCGGCATCGTCAACCTGGGGGCTGAGGGCATGATGCTGTGCGCCGCCATTGCAGGCTTTGCCACCGTGGTGCATACGGGCAACGACTGGCTGGGTTTTGCTGCCGGCATGAGTGCGGGGGCGTTGCTGGCGTTGATTTTTGGATGGCTGGTGATCTGGCTCAATACCAACCAATACGCCACCGGCTTGGCGCTCACGCTGTTTGGCACGGGCTTTTCAGCGTTTGTGGGCACCGCTTTTGTGCAGGCCAAGATTCCTGAGCGTGGGACTTTTGCGATCCCGGTTCTGGCCGATATTCCCTTGATAGGCCCCGCTTTGTTTCGCCATCACCCCTTGGTGTACTTCACCGTGGCGTTAACTTTATGGCTGATTTGGTTTTTGTACCGAACCCGCAGCGGTTTGGTACTGCGCAGCGTGGGCGAAAGCCCCGAGTCCGCACACGCCTTGGGTTACCCGGTGCGTCGCATCCGCTTGCTAGCGGTGGCAGCGGGTGGCGCGCTCTGCGGGTTGGCTGGCGCTTACATCTCGGTCATTTACACGCCGCTGTGGGTCGAAGGCATGGTCGCAGGC
>JANOTO010000589.1:0-6929 GCA_031416395.1 Rhodoferax sp.
AAGCAGCTTGACCCGCAGGCCGAGATCAAGATTGACCGCGCTGCCAACAAGGTTGAGGTTGACTCAACCCAAACACGCGCGAAGCTGTCCGCGGCGATTGCTGAAGAGGGCTATGCGGTGGCTTGAAACCTAGCCGGACGCATTAATCAAGCCATGCCGAACCGCCAGCAGCGTCATCTCCGCCTGGTTGGTCAACCCGAGTTTCTGCTTAATGTTGTACAGGTGCGTGCCCACGGTGGAGCCTGACAGCTTCAGCACGCCTGAAATCTGCGCCACCGATTGGCCCCGCGCCAGTTGCACAAACACCTCGAACTCTCGCGCCGACAGCTTCTCCATTGGCCCCTGATCGCCATGAATGCCTTGCACTGCGATGCGCTGGGCGATCTGCGCATCCAGATACCCCTGCCCCTTGGCGATGGTGCGAATCGCGTCAATCAGCACCTCAGGCGCGCTGCGTTTTGACAGGTAGCCCAAAGCACCGGCTTGCAACGCGCGCTTGGGGTGGCTGGTGTCTTCGTGAGCTGACAGCGCAAGGATGCGCAGCTTGGGGTTTTTGGCCAACAGCCGCTTGATGGCTTCAATGCCGCCCATGCCTGCCATGGCAATGTCCATCACCACCACATCGGGCAGGGCCGATTCCACCAGTTGGCAGGCGGCCTCGCCACTGGCCGCCTCCGCCACCACCTCAATGTCGTCACAGGCTTGCAGCAGCAACTTGAAGCCCATTCGCACCACGGCGTGATCATCAACCAACATGACTTTCATAAAGACTCGCTCCGCCAATTCACCCGCACCCGTACACCCGCGGGCTCAACCTGCTCAAGCTCCAACTGGCCGCCCAGCGCCTGCGCTCGCTCGCGCATGCCCATCAGGCCGTAATGTCCGGGTGATGCAAACTGCTCCAAACGCCCCGTGCCATTGTCTTGCACTTGCAGTTGCAGGCCTTGTGCCGAGGCCTCCAGCGTCACGTCAACACGGCTGGCCTGGGCGTGGCGCAAGGCATTGCTCAGCGCCTCCTGCACGATGCGGTACGCGGCCGTTGCCAAGTCATCGTCCAAGCTCACAAGATCGCCGCTGGTGCTGAGGCTCATAGCCACCTCGGGATGGTGGGCGCGGTGGTCGTCCAGCAAGTCCTGCAAGGCATCGCGCAGGCCAAAACGGTCTAGCGCCAGAGGTCGCAGCTTGGCAATCAGCCGGTGCACGCCATCGTAGATTTGGTCGGCGCAGCCCATCACCAGCCTGGCCGATCGCTCGATCATGTCGTCGTGCCCCTCCGCCTTGCGTGCAATCGCCAGCCCCATGCTTTTGATGGCTGTTACCTGCTGGCCCATTTCATCGTGGAGCTCGCGCGCGATGGCACCGCGCTCCTGCTCAATGCGGGTCTGAATCAGCTGGGTCAACTCGCGGTTGTCGGCCAGGGCCTGGGTGGCTTCCTGCGCTTGGCGGCGTGCCTGGGCGCTGTCGTGCACCGACTGGGCCATGCCATTGAACGCCAGACTGATTTGCCGTCCTTCGTGCCCGGAAAGCGCGGGCAAACGGGTCTCATATGCGCCTCGCGCGACCTGATCCAGACCCCCGATCAGGAGCCGCACCGGCCTCAGCGCCCGGCTCACCAAGGCGTACACGAACACGTTTGCCAACACAAAACCGGCGAGCACTGCCCACAACGTGGGGCGCAGGTCGTCCCAACCGTCCAGCGTGGCGCGCGATGCATCCGCCTGCAGCACGATGCGGCCTTTAGGCAACGAGATCACTTTCGGGGCCAACGGCGACGACACCAGGCGGGCGTACCACGCGGGCGCTTCGCGGCCGACTTTGTAGGTCGGCGCGGGCGACTTGTAAAGCAGTTGGTTTTGATCGTCGTACAGGCTGATCTCATTGGCCCGCACCCGGCCCACGCGGTTCAAGTAGCTGGCAAGACCCTCCAGCCCGCCATAGCCATAAACCCAGTCCGCGCGAGACAGCAACTGGGTCGCCACCACATTGGCACCCATCACTTCTTCGTGCACACCGCGCCGGGTGCTTTCAATTTCAAGGCCAATCACCAAGGACGCGAACAGCCCCAGCAAGACGGTGATGATGAGGTTGATTTGAAGCCGCAAGCCCATGTTGATCAGTCCTTGATCCTGAAGTAGTCCTGACCCCAGTCACCAAAATGCCCGAGGGCTGAAAACTGTGCCATCGCCTCGGTTTGGGCGCGCGCCATGACAGGTTCAAACGGGCTGTGACCACTGTCATCACACCATTGCAAACGGCTGCCGGGCAGGCTGCGGTGCAACTCCCACGCCGCGCTGGGGCGGCAAATCCAGTCCAGGCGGCCATGCAAGATCGCCGTGGGGATCTGTGCCAACACAGCGGCGCGCTCCAGCAAATCCACATCGCCCCAAAAGCAGCCGTTCGTCAAATAGTGGCTTTGCACGCGGTATTTGTCGACCTGTCCCTGTACTTGTACTTGCGCCGCTTCACCCGCCAGGCGTGACGGCGCGGGCTTAACCCAGCGGCGGTCAGTTACCGCTTGCTCCCACGCCGCCCAAGCTTGAGCGGCGGCCTGAGCGACCTGCGACTGGTCACTGTTCACGCCCGCTGCCAGCCAGCCGAGCAAATCGCTCTTCGCCTCAGCAGGCGCATGGCGCGCAAGCGCGTCCCAAGCATCGGGCAGCAACTGCCCAGCTTGTTGAAAGAACCAGTCCCTGTCAGACGCGCGGCCCAAAAAAACGCCGCGCAACACCAGTCCCAAGCACGCTACCGGGTGCGCCGCCGCATAGGCCAGTGCCAACCCCGCCCCCCACGAGCCACCCAGCACCAGCCAGCGCTCAATGCCCAAATGTGTGCGCAGCCTCTCGATGTCAGCCACCAGGTGCGCGCTGGTGTTGTGCTGCACACTGCCACGCGGCAGGCTGCGGCCACAGCCGCGTTGGTCAAACAGCACGACGCGGTCGCGCCTCAAGTCAAACATCTGCCGATGCCGCGCCGAGCAGCCGCTGCCGGGGCCGCCATGTAGGAAAACGATGGGCAACCCATTCGGCTGACCACATTGCTCCAAGTAGATTTGGTGGCCGTCACCCACGTCGTGCATGCCGGTTGCGTAAGGCTCAGCGTCAAGCTCGGATACCGGGTTCATAGACATCATGCTAGCCGCAATCGCTTTGCGGAGGCGAACGCACGGCACAAACTCATGAAAATCATGAGGTGCGAATCCATAATTTGCCGATGCTGTAAACATACCGCAGCCCCAATACTTGCGCTTGTGCTGACAGATGCGCTGCCAGTGCGTTGACCGCAATTTGCGGGAGTGACCTGAAGGAGTAACCGTATGACATGGGAAAAACCAGCCGCTATCGACATGCGTCTTGGCTTTGAAATCACGATGTACATCTCCAATCGTTGATTGCAGACTTTTGACCGAAGCCAACCCGCCGGGTGCGCCTGCCGGGTTGGCTCCCCGAATACGTTCTTGAACACGCTCGTGAAGCCCGTCCCGTGAAAATCCATGTCTTGGGCTCGGCCGCTGGCGGTGGCTTTCCGCAGTGGAACTGCAACTGCCCCAACTGCCACGGTGTGCGCATTGGCGACCCACGCTTCGAGGCACGCACCCAGTCGTCCATCACCGTCAGCGCCGATGGTCAAAGTTGGGTGCTCTTCAACGCCTCGCCCGATATCTTGCAGCAGATCCGCAGTTTCCCAGCGCTGCAACCCGCGCGCTCCTTACGCGACACCGCCATCCGCGCCGTCTTTTTGATGGATGCACAAATCGACCACACCACCGGCCTGTACATGCTGCGCGAACACCGCCAGCCGCTACCACTGTGGTGTCACCCGCTGGTGCGAGATGACTTGAGCACCGGCAACCCGCTGTTCAACGTGCTTGCCTACTACTGCGGCATCGACTGGCACGAAGTCAGTTTGAAAACGGATGGCTTTGCGATGACCGATGTCCCTGGCCTGCACTTCACGGCCCTGCCCTTGATCAGCAACGCACCGCCCTACTCGCCGCACCGCAACCAGCCCCAGCCGGGCGACAACGTGGGTGTGCGCATCAGCGACAGCGCCACGGGCAAAAGCATTTTCTATGCCCCTGGCCTCGGCCAAATGGAGCCTGCCGTGTGGGCGGCCATGCAGTCGGCGGACTGCGTGCTGGTGGACGGCACGCTGTGGACGGACGACGAAATGATCCAGCTCGGCGCCTCGCAAAAAACCTCCCTCGCCATGGGCCACATGCCGCAAAGTGGCGCGGGCGGCATGCTTGAGTGGCTGGACAAACTGCCCAAGCGCACCCGCAAAATCCTGATCCACATCAACAACACCAACCCAATTCTGGACGCGCGCAGCGCCCAGCGCCAAACGCTGGCCGAGCACAGCGTTGAGGTCGCCTTTGACGGCATGGAGATTGACCTATGAGCAGCAACGCACAAGCCCCCTGGAGCGCCGAAGAGTTCGAAACCCGGCTGCGCGGCAAAAGCAGCAGCTACCACATCAACCACCCGTTTCACGTAATGATGGCGCAGGGTAAGCTGACCCGCAGCCAGTTGCAAGGTTGGGTGGTCAACCGCTTTTATTACCAAATTTCGATCCCGCTCAAAGACGCCGCTATTTTGTCCAACTGCGACAACCGCGAGATTCGGCGTGAGTGGATTTTGCGCATCCTCGACCACGACGGCTTGAACCTGGGTGGCATCCAAGACGCAGGCGGCATCGAGGCTTGGGTCGGGCTCGGTGAGGCGGTGGGCCTGTCGCGCGACGATGTCACCTCACTGCGCCACGTCGTGCCCGCCGCGCGCTTCGCTGTCGATGCTTACGTCAATTTTGCACGCCGCCAGCCCTGGCAGGAAGCCGTGGCATCGAGCCTGACCGAGCTGTTTGCGCCGCACATTCACCAGCAGCGCATCGACACCTGGCCCACGCATTACCCCTGGGTTGATGCGGCGGGCTTGCAGTATTTCAAGCAGCGCTTAAGCCAGGCCCGCCGCGACGTGGAGCATGGCCTGACCTTCACGCTGAACCACTTCAGCCAGACCCGTGCCTTGCAGGAGCGCGCCCTTGAAATTCTGCAATTCAAGCTGGACGTGCTATGGGCGCTGGCCGATGCCATCATGCTCAGTCAGTGCGAGATTGAGATCAAGGGTGAGATCAAGCGCGAAATCAAAGGCCCCAAAGCGAAAGTCACCTCATGACAGAAACCATGCCCATTGGCCTGGGCCACCAGCCCCGCGTGGCCAGCCACTTTCGCCTGCAATGGGAAGAGGTTCAAAAATCGTGGGTGCTGTTGTACCCCGAGGGCATGGTCAAGCTCAACGGCAGCGCGGGAGAAATCTTGCAGCGCCTGGACGGCATCAAAACCGTGCAAGCTGTGGTGACCGAGCTTGAAACGCAGTTTGGCACCTCCGATCTGACACCCGACGTGCTCGATTTTTTGGGGATTGCGCAGCGCCAGGGGTGGGTCAAATCATGAAGGTAAGCCATGAACGCTAACAACATCACCCCCGGCCCACCCCTGTGGCTGCTAGCCGAGCTGACTTACCGCTGCCCGCTGCACTGTGTGTTTTGCTACAACCCCGTGAACTTTGCGCAAACGGATGCCCGCGACGAGCTGTCCACCGACGATTGGCTGCGCGTGTTGCGCGAAGCACGCGCAGCGGGCAGCGTGCAATGCGGCTTCTCAGGCGGCGAGCCCATGCTGCGCGACGACTTGGAGGTGCTGGTCGCCGAGGCGCATCGCTTGGGGTTTTACACCAACTTGCTGACCTCCGGCGTGGGCTTGACCGAGGCGCGCGCCGCCGCCCTCAAGCAAGCCGGGCTGGATCATATTCAACTGTCGTTTCAAGACTCGACCAAAGAATTGAACGACTTCCTGTCGCACACCAAAACCTTCGATTTGAAGCGGCGCACCGCCCAGCTCATCAAGGCCAACGGCTGGCCGATGGTGTTGAACTGCGTCGTGCACCGGCTCAATATCGACTACATCGAGCAGATCATCGACCTGGCGGTTGAGCTGGGCGCTGACTATCTGGAGCTGGCCAACACGCAGTACTACTCGTGGGCCGAGCTCAACCGCGATCAGCTGCTGCCGTCGCGCGAGCAGTTGCAGCGCGCCGAGCGCGTGATGCAGGCTTGCCGCGAACGTTTGGGCGATCGCTTACGCATCTTTTTCGTCGTGCCCGACTATTACGAAAACCGGCCCAAGAAGTGCACCAACGGCTGGGGCAACATCTTCTTGACGGTAACGCCCGACGGCACGGCCTTGCCCTGTCACACCGCCAAAATGATCAAAGGCATTGCGTTTCCGAACGTGCGCGAGATGAGCGTACACGACATCTGGGCCAACTCCCCCGGCTTCAACCACTTTCGGGGCGATACCTGGATGAAAGAGCCCTGCCGCACCTGCCCTGAAAAAGAGAAAGACCTGGGCGGCTGCCGCTGCCAGGCCTACATGCTCACGGGCGATGCCGCCAATGCCGACCCGGTGTGCGACAAGTCAAGCCAGCACGAACGCATCACGACCGCCGTGGCCTACGCGCAAGTGCCGGATGCCCAGCGCGGCAAAACCCAGCCTCTGGTGTTTCGCGACCCCAAAAACTCGCAACGGCTGGCACCCACCACGCCGTAAGACGAGCGCCCTTACTACAAATGTAGTCAAAATAGCCCAGAAATGACCAAAATTGAACCCGCCACGAATACTAATAATTATTCACGGCCTTAGCTCTCGTACTATATGGATACTTTGCTACATATTTTGACTTACACTCGGGTCATCGACCCGTCACCCCGCCACCACCTCCCCATCCAGCGCCAGCAGCAAGTCGGGAATGAGTTGGCCCAGCTCTGCGGTGGCAATCGCCACGTCGGCATCAAAACCGTCGTCTTTGCCCGTCGATCCACCAGAAGCGCTTTCAAACACCACATCCAAGAACGCCACTTTTTTGATAAGCAAG
>JANOTO010000590.1:0-8771 GCA_031416395.1 Rhodoferax sp.
TTGATGAAAATCCGAAGAGCCTGAAATGTGCGCGTTGCAGGGTTCTGGCCCGACTCGCGGGTTTTGACCGTGTCAGCCACGAGCTGGGCCAGCTCGGTGGTGGTTGAAATTGGGCCCCGTGCCTGTCGGCGAGCAACAATCGCCTTTGCAATGGGGCCAGCAAACCGTTCTTCACCATAGTCACGTATCACCTCCGCAATTTTGTCTGTCTCTGCCGTTTCCAACCACTGTGCAACGCTTTGCCCACGCGTTGTGTCCATTCGCATGTCCAACGGCCCGTCGAACCGGAAACTGAAGCCTCGCTCGGGCGTGTCGATCTGCGGTGAGCTGATTCCCAAATCCATCAAGATGCCAGCAATGCTCGAGGCCTGAAGCTGTTCTAGTTGGTTGAAGCCTTCGTGTCTTATCGAGAATCGAGGATCGAGGAGATTCCTAGCCTCGACGACCGCTTGCGGATCTTTGTCGAAAGCGATCAGCGTCGCCTGCGCTGCAAGCCTCGACAGCATCAGTCGGGTATGCCCGCCGCGCCCAAAAGTTGCGTCAACATAGGTACCCATCACCAAAGCGGGCGGGTTCGCGTCGGCTGCCGGAAACGTCGGATTCAGAAGCGCGTCTACCGCCTCCTTCAACAAGACGGTTGTGTGTTGCCATGAAGTCTGCACGGGAGTCTGCACAGTTGGCGCTCAAAAGGAAAAGTCTTTGAACACGTCGGGGATCTCACCCTGCATGGCCTGGGCTTCCTGGGCATCGTAGGTGGCTTGATCCCACAGTTCGAAATGGTTGCCCATGCCCAGTAAAACCGCGTCTTTGGTGATGCCTGCGGCAGTGCGCAATTCGGGAGACACCAGCACACGGCCTGTGGCATCGAGCTCGACATCCATGGCGTTGCCAAGAAAAATTCGCTTCCACCACTGCGCGGACATGGGAAGGTTGGCGATGCGTTCGCGGAACTTTTCCCACTCGGGACGCGCAAACACCATCAGGCATCCGTGTGGGTGTTTCGTCAGGGTCAGCTGGCCCGATGCCGTCGCGATCAGGACATCACGATGCCGGGTCGGTATTGACAGCCGCCCCTTACCATCCAGACTGATTGACGAAGCTCCTTGAAACACAACAGCGCACCCTTTTTTTTGCCAACAAAACAGAAGAAAAGTTGCAAAAGCGGTTTTACCACTTAAATGCACTTTTTTGCACTGTATCAGCAAATGGGGCGGTTAGAGGCCTATAAGAACGAAATTATTTCAATAGAATCAACAACTTGAAACTCTGCGCGCACCAGTAGTTGAGAATTCCTTTCTAAAATAAGTACTTAGCGCGTACTGTCAATGTGTTTTTTTCGATCATTCGACGAACACGCGATGAACCATTTACAGAATGTAACGAGAAAGATCCTCGTCACGGCTCAAATCACCCAAGCGCGATTCGACGTAGCTCGAATCGACAACAATGGTGTGCCCACAGAGGTTTGCGGCATTAAAACTCACATCGTCCAGCAACCGCTCCATCACTGTTGACAAACGCCGCGCGCCGATATTCTCAGTGCGCTCGTTCACTTCAAAGGCAATATGCGCAAGCCGTGTGATGCCTTCCGGTTTGAACTCAATGGTGACGTTTTCGGTAGCCAAAAGTGCCTGGTACTGTTTGACCAGCGAGGCGTGCGTTTGGGTCAAAATCGCCTCGAAATCCTGCACCGACAGTGAACTCAATTCGACACGAATCGGAAAGCGCCCCTGCAACTCCGGGATCAAGTCGCTGGGCTTGCTCAAGTGAAAAGCGCCCGAGGCAATGAACAAAATGTGATCGGTCTTGACCATGCCGTATTTGGTGGAAACCGTGGTGCCCTCCACCAGCGGCAGCAGATCTCGCTGCACGCCTTGCCGGGACACTTCGGCCCCACTGCTTTCACTGCGCGAGGTCACCTTGTCAATTTCGTCGATGAAAACAATACCGTTTTGCTCCAGCATGAACAGTGCCTGGGTCTTGATTTCTTCCTCGTTGACCAGCTTGGCGGCTTCTTCGTCTTGCGCCAGCTTGAGCGCTTCACTGATTTTCAGCTTGCGGGTTTGCCGCTTTTGCTGGCCCATCTGGCCGAACATCCCGCGCAATTGCTCGGTCATTTCCTCCATGCCCGCAGGGCCCATGATTTCCAGCTGATGCGCCGCTTGTGCCACATCCATTTCAATCTCACGATCCGCCAATTGACCTTCCCGCAGCTTCTTTCGAAACGTCTGGCGAGCCGCACTTTCTGGCGTTTCTTCATTGGGAAACGCGGTTGCATCCCCCCGTGGCCGTGGCACCAGAATATCCAGAATGCGCTCTTCTGCGGCATCGTGCGCGCGGGTGCGCACCTGCTCCATTGCAGCCACGCGGGTTTGTTTCACGGCCACATCCGCCAGGTCGCGGATGATGGCATCAACATCTTTGCCGACGTAGCCCACCTCGGTGAATTTGGTCGCCTCAACCTTGATGAATGGTGCATCCGCCAGACGCGCAAGACGCCTGGCAATTTCAGTCTTGCCGACTCCCGTGGGGCCGATCATGAGAATATTTTTGGGCGTGATCTCCGCGCGCAGCGTGGGCTCGACCTGCTGCCTGCGCCAGCGGTTTCTCAGGGCGATGGCGACTGCTCTTTTGGCCTGATTTTGGCCAACAATGTGTTTATCAAGCTCGGCAACGATTTCCTGAGGGGTCATGGGTAATATTCAAACATCGTGAAGTGTTTTCAAACACTGTCGAGGATTTCGATGGTGTGATTCATGTTGGTGTAAATGCAAAGCTCACCCGCGATTTCGAGAGATTTTTTGACGATTTGCTGCGCTGACAAGTCTGTGTGCTCCAGCAGCGCAATGGCCGCCGCTTGTGCAAACGCGCCGCCAGATCCAATCGTGATGATGCCTTTTTCAGGCTCCAGCACGTCGCCATTGCCGGTGATGATCAACGAAGCATCTTTGTCCGCCACCGCCAGCATGGCTTCCAGGCGGCGCAAGACGCGGTCTGTGCGCCAGTCCTTGGTCAACTCGATGGCGGCGCGAACCAGATGCCCCTGATGCTTTTCAAGCTTGGCCTCAAACCGTTCAAACAGCGTGAATGCGTCTGCCGTAGCGCCGGCGAAACCTGCCAGTACTTTGCCGTGGTACAGCTTGCGCACTTTACGCGCTGTACCCTTGACAACGATGTTGCCCAACGTGACCTGACCATCGCCCCCGATGGCGACTGAATCACCTGTGGGAGTTTTGCGACGCACGCTAATGATCGTGGTTCCGTGAAATTGGTCCATAGGTAGTCAGGTAAGGGCAAACATGCGCATTTCAAGCTGGATTGCTGGCTACCCGCGAGCCCGCGACGGCGAGAAAACCGCCTTAATTGGAGCGCAACACCACCCGCGCGTGTTCGTTGATGCCAATGACGTTGAAGAATGCGGCGACCAGACGGTGAACCTCCCTGAACTGCACGTTGCAGCCTTCTTCCTCGCGGCCTGCAACCCAGTTCAGAATACTTCCGGCAGCAGAAAAATCAACGCGAATCAACCTCGCGCACGAGATCACGAGGCGCCCAGATGCCTGATGGCGGCCCGCCTCGAGTCGCAGCAACGCCTCGGCGGCGTCACCCGCGATTTCACCGGTCAACTCAACCACGACCAAGGGTGCTTCGTCCGGCCTCGTCGCACCGGTGTAGGCCTGGCCGCCTGCGTCAGGCACATTCACAGCAACCAATGCGGCAGGCATCGTGCGCACGCCATCCCGCCCAGTTTTGTCCTGCACATACTCGCAACGGGCATCCTGCCAGGCCGGTGGTGACACTTCGTACGTTACACAGTAATCCAACGCCAGCAGTTCAAACTCGTCTTGCCTGCGCATGATCCTGAACAAATCCATGCGGATGCGCCACCAAGTGGTGTTGACGCTGTTGTTGCCGCTGGGGGCGTGGTCCAACAGCAGGTTGGACAGGATCTCGGCCCCATCAAAGCGCAGGCGAACGCGCTGGGAGCACCAATTCGCAAAAATCTGGCCCAGGCTGTGCAGCGCATTGGGCTCAATTTCCGTAAGCTGACCCCAGTTCAGATACCACGGCAGCGGCGCAGTGGCCAGCGCCAGGTGCAATGTGCCCATCGCCGTCAAATCCAGGCGCGCCGGACAATCCCAGACAGGCGTATCGGCCAACGGCCCCGCCACGCTGTGATGCGCTGATGCCTCGGCGGCGCTTGGTACCTCAGCCGACATCGAAATCCAGGCTGGGGCCGAGCGGCCAAAGCGCTCTGCAAAGTCGAGGGCGATGCGGTCAAACTTAGCTTGCTGGTCGGTCGCGCGGTAAAGATCGAACAGGGCCGCGGTCCAAATCTCTGTTTGCTCAGACGATCCGGTGCCCGATTGCAGGGCCTCCAGCAAACCGACCTCTGCACCTTGGTCATCGCCATTTGCAAACCGGATAGCGGCCTCCTCCAGGTCGGGGTCGGCATGGTCGTCGCTGAGCTCCACGGCAAACAGCTTGGACGTGGAAAATCCACCGCCGCCATCTGAAGGCTTTTGATGACCGTTCGCGCCTGCCCCACCCGTCGCGCCAATACGGGGGCTGATATCGGTTGGGGCAAATCCGTGATGACCCGCGTTTCGCGGAAGCGTTACGACATTGAAACCCGGCTGCGTCACCGCAAAGTCACCTCCGTTCTCCGGCAGCATTGAGGGGGTGATGGGAATATCCGGCATGGGCTCGGTCGCCTCGCCGCTCTTGGCCTTCCACCACTGCTTGGACATTTGGGCTTCGATTTCGTCAATCTTCTTCAACGTGACGGCCCGCTCCCCAATATTGGACGGAATGCTGGTCTGGAAGAACGAAGGCCGCCCGGCCGATTCCGCCCGCACCCCAGGGTCACGACTGCGCAGCTTGCGCAACTGGTCAAACTCACGCTTGCGCACAAAATCATTTTGGCGCTTGCGCTCAATCATCTCTTTGAGAGCTTGCTTGCTGTAGCCGCTGTCGGCAGGGGCGGGTTGGCTGTCCAGGTCGGCCCAGTTCGTCATCGGGTTACGCACGAACTTAGCCACTTTGGAGAGCAAACCCGTTGGATTGTCTTTAGTGGCCATGGTGGTCAGAGCGTACCTGAATTTCGATTTGAAGCGTGTTGAATGTCAGACTTTCCGCCTGGTGGCTAATCCCCAAACATTTTCTGCTTGAGCTCGCGCCGTTGCTGCGCTTCAAGCGACAGCGTTGCGGTAGGGCGGGCCAGCAGGCGCCCCACGCCAAACGGTTCACCGGTTTCATCACAGTAGCCAAAGTCGCCCGCGTCAAAGCGGTTGATGGACTGCTCGATTTTCTTGAGCAGCTTGCGCTCACGGTCACGGGTGCGAAGCTCCAAAGCGTGCTCTTCTTCGATGGTGGCACGGTCGGCCGGGTCGGGCACGACCACCGTGTCTTCGCGCAGGTGCTCGGTGGTATCGGAGGCACTGTTCAGGATGTCCTGCTTCAAGATCGACAGCTTCAGGCGGAACACCGCCATCTGCTTGTCGTTCATGTACTCGGCATCCGGCATGGACAGCAACTCGGGGTCGGTCAACTGCTCAGCCGGCTTGGTTTTCCAGTTATTGGCAAGCTTGGGGTCTTTTTTGGCAGCCATCGCCATGGACGGCACGATCACCGGCAGGGCCACGGTTTGGTAGTAGCTGGACTTGGCAGCCGTTGATGCAACCGATTGCGCCATACCGACCACGGTCAACTGGGCCAAACGTGACGACGGGCGTCCCGGTTTGGGGGCCAGCACAGCCACTGCTGCGAGCTGCGCCGCAATCACGGGGGCAGCAATCGGTTTGGCCGCAGTGACTGCTGTTGCACTGGCAACGGTCGAACCTTTCGGCTCACTTTTTCTTTTCAATACTTCGGTCACATTTTTCGCGACAGCTTTATCTGCCGACTTCGGGTGGGTTGTTTTGCCTGTAGCTTTCGGCGCGACGCCTTTGGCAACCGGCTTGGTAGCGGAATTGTTAGCGGGTTTAGTCACAACTTTGGCAACCGCTGTGGGGGCAGTATTCTTCAGCGCCGACGGTGACGCCTTGGATACTGCTTGGGGCAGTTTGGCCTTATTGACAGCCATATTGACAGCCTTCGTGCCAGCTTTTGCGGCAGCCTTCGTGGCGACCTTGGCAACGGTCTTGGACATCAACTTGCCCGACACCTTCTGAACTGGTTTTGGGGTTGTTGACGCATTGACAGCCTTCTTCGGAGCAGCTTTTGCGGCTGGCGACTTGGTTGGCAGCTTCGCCGGGGCCTTTGCGATCACTTTGGCGACCACTTTGGGACCGCCTGTTTTAGCTTTCACGTCTGTTCTCCTTGCAGAAATTGCCTGCGCATGCACTAATTCGGCATCTTGGCTGGCGCGCGAGTGTACAGGTTTCGACTCCTTGAATCCCATAAGTTGCAAAATCAAGGCGATCATGACACCAGGCACTGCTCCATGCCCTGCAAAAAGATGTCTTTCGGCAAATCAATCCCGATAAACACCATTTTGCTGCCGCGTTCCTCATTTTCTCCCCACGGCGGCCCCAGGTCGCTGCCCATCAACTGGTGTACGCCCTGGAAAATCACCTTGCGGTCAGTGCCCTTCATGTGCAACACGCCTTTGTAGCGCAACATGCGCGGGCCGTAAATATTGACAATGGCACCCAAGAAGTCTTCCAGCTTGGCAGCGTCGAAAGGGCGGGCTGACTTGAAGACGAAGCTTTTCACATCGTCGTCGTGATGATGGTGGTGTCCACCGGTGTCATTCACGCCGTCTTTGGCGTGCGAGGGATGGTCGCAATGCTCGCCCTGGGCGTGGTTGTGACCTTCGTGGTCATGGCCTTTATGGTCATGGCCTTCATGATCATGCCCTGCATGGTCATGATCGTCTTCCTTCAAGAAGTCCGGGTCGATGTCCAGTTTGGCGTTCAAATTGAAACCGCGCAGGTCGAACACCTCAGCTAACGACACTTCGCCAAAATGCACAGCCTTTTGCGGCGCGCGCGGGTTCATGTGCTTCAAGCGGTGCATCAGCGCATTGACTTCGTCTTTCGCGACCAGGTCGGTCTTGCTGATGAATATCTGATCGGCAAAGCCCACCTGGCGGCGCGCTTCCTGGCGGTCGTTCAATTGGGTGGCGGCGTGCTTGGCATCGACCAGGGTCAAGATCGAGTCGAGCAAATAGCTCTCAGCGATCTCTTCGTCCATGAAGAAGGTCTGCGCCACCGGGCCGGGGTCTGCCAGGCCGGTGGTTTCAATCACCACGCGGTCAAAATCGAGTTCGCCCTTGCGCTTTTTCTCGGCCAGATCGCGTAATGCGCCGCGCAAATCTTCACGGATAGTGCAGCAGATGCAGCCATTGCTCATCTGGATGATCTGCTCCTTGGTCTCAGACACCAGAATGTCGCTGTCGATGTTTTCTTCGCCGAATTCGTTCTCAATGACGGCGATTTTCTGACCGTGCGCCTCGGACAACACACGCTTCAACAGCGTGGTTTTGCCCGAACCGAGAAATCCGGTCAGGATGGTGGCGGGAATCAGGCTCATGATGGGTCAATCGTTGAAAAGAGGGTTCGCGAATGCGTGCGCATATAACAACCTCAGATGGAGAGTTTAGCGGTCAATTCAACTAATTTTGCGCATCACCACCAGCCCCTTGAGGTATTCGCCCTCGGGGAAGGCAATCGTCATCGGGTGATCGGGCGCGCCGCCCATTCGCTCGGCAATGTAGCCATCCACGCCCGCATCGGCCCCGGCTGAAGCGACGATTTTATGGAACAAGTCCGCGCTGATGCCGCCCGAGCACGAATACGTGAACAGGACGCCGCCGGGCTCCAGCAGCTTGAACGCCAGGCGGTTGATGTCTTTGTAGGCGCGGGCTGCACGCTCCGCATGCGCGCTGGTGGGTGCAAACTTGGGCGGGTCCAGCACGATGGCATCGAAGGTTTTGCCTTCCTGCGCAAACTGACGCAGCGAGGCATTGACGTCGGCATCGATGAAGGTGGTTTGCGCTGCATCAAGGCCGTTCAACACGACGTTTTGGGTGGCTTTTTGCAAGGCAGGGGCCGAGGAATCAATCGACGTGATGTGCATGCCCGCTGAGCGCCCCGACAGGGCCGCGACGGTAAAGCCACCGGTGTAGCAATAGCAGTTGAGCACGCGCTTGAACTGCAAACGCTCGCAATAGTCGGCAAACTTTTTACGGCTGTCCCGCTGGTCGAGATAGAACCCGGTTTTGTGGCCCTCGGCGAGGTTGACGGCCAGCTTCCAGCCGTGTTCTTGCAGCGTTAAATCAACAGCGCCCGTGCTTCTAAGCCAGCCCTTGACCTCAGGCAAGCCTTCCAGCGCACGGCTGCTCGCATCCGAGCGCTCATAAATCTTCGTCAACCCGGTTGCAGCCAAAAGCGCATCGCACAAAACCGCCTTCCAGCGCTCGGCCCCCGCACTGAGGAATTGCGCGACCAGCGTGTCGCCATAACGGTCTACGATCAGGCCCGGCAAACCGTCTGACTCGCCATGCACCAGGCGCATGGCATCGCTTGGGATGTCGAACCGGGCACGCGCGTTGACCGCTGCGGCGCAGGTGGCGGCAAGAAACGCCGCATCAATGCGCTGCGCTTCGTCAAAACTCCACACCCGCACGCGGATTTTGGAAGCTGGGCTGCAAGCACCCCAAGCCAAAAACTCGCCCGCGTGACTGGTGACGCGCACCGTTTCGCCGGCATCACCCCCACCGCTTTGCACTGCCCCATCAAACACCCAGGGGTGACGGCGCAACAGCG
>JANOTO010000591.1:0-7891 GCA_031416395.1 Rhodoferax sp.
GCCCCGTTGCGGCCTGCTCGCGTCGGCCGTCATCGGCTGGCAGGCCCTCAACCTGATTCTTGCGCTGATCCCTGCGCTGATCATTTGTGCCGTCTGGCAGCGTCTCTGAAACGGCGCTGGGAACAATGCTGGCCCACGCGAGCAACAACAACAGCAGCAAAAACCGGGGCGCGTCAATCTGGGTGTCAAACAGGCCACCCACCACAAATCCGCAAAGCGCTGCCAATGCGCTTGCCGCCAGCACATCGCCACGCCAGGCACCTTTTGCCGCCCTGACACTGGCCAGCGCCAGCAAGGCAACCATGGCCACCAGGCCAAACCAGCCTTGGTCAAACAGGACACCCAGGAACAGATTGTGGGTGCGCCAATGCGCGTGCAGGGTGCCTGCAATTGAAAAAAACCAATGGTCTAGACCGTGGGTAAAGTCGCCGTTTTGCAGTAGTTCGGCACCGTTTTCGCTTAGCAGACGCAAGTTGTCCAGGTCAAGCGTTGAATTTGCCAATGAATGCGTCAAAGAGAGTTTGACCGGCCGCCCCATCAGCCACGGCTGCTGCGCCAAATCCCGCGTGTCCACTTGCAATTCGACACTTCGCCAGGTCGCCTTTTGCGAGCCAAGATCAATGCTGGGGGTCACACACTGGAATGAGGTCAGCAGCCATTTCTCGCAAATCGGGATCGTCACTTTGGTGTTGGCCTGGCTGGGGCGTACGTCAAACTTGAGCCAATATTTCTGGCCGGGCTCAATTGCGACAAACTGATCCAAGCCGATGGATTCGCCCGCATCAAGGCGCAAAAAGGCGTTGTCGCTTCCATCTTTCCGTTCTGACAATAACCGGTACGTGGCGACCTTTGGATGCAGGGTGCTGCGCCAATATTTGGCTTCTGGAAAACGCCCCATGCCCATGCCAAAGAGGGACGTCATGACATCAGGGTCGCGAATGGCGAGTGAATCGGCCCAATGCGCAGTGCGAAAATCAAGATCTGCACCCGCGCTGGCCAAGCGCGATTGCATGAAGTCACTCATGAACACTGGCAGCGCCACTACCAACATGGCCACCGCCAACCCCACGAGGGCCATGCTTTGGCCCAACTTGCGGGCAGATTTGCGAGCAGATTTCAGTACCAACGTCAGCAAAACCACCGCCACAGCAACGGCATAGGCGAGGTATCCGCCGCGCGAATATGTCACCATCAAGGCATAGGTGCTGGCGAGGGTCAGCCCCAAGCCGGCGATTCTGACCAACCAGTGGCGTTGCTCCAGCGCCAGGACAATCAAAAATGGGATTGCAGCCGCGATAAAACAATCAATATAGGCCCCACCGGTATGCGTGGCTGAAAACGCCCCGGTGACGCGGTAATCACTGTTGAAAGTCCACAAACCAGGGAATACGGCCCGCTCCCAAACAATCCACAGGATGGTCAGCGCCAAACCCGCTGTCATACCCCATGCAAACTGGCGACGGACATCGATTTGGGCTAGAACGAATCGTCTGGACAAACGCCATAGCAACAAGGCCCAAAGCCCGCCCTTCGCAATTCGCAGCGCGTTGAAGTGGCTGAAGTAATTGTTGAATGCGTTGGCGTCGGGCCAAGTCAAAGGCATCAATCCAAGACTTGTGCTGACGGCAATGCTCAGCACCAACAAAGTCGCTACAGCGGTGATGGCGAGGCCTGTTGGGGGCCGTTTGACATCGGCTCGTGAGAGGCGAAACTGAGGCACGGCGAAAGGCGCACGGATCGTGCGGACGTGAGCGACGGCCAAACTGGTGACAACCAGCACATCAAACTCATCGAGAAAAAAACGACCACTCCAAGGAGCCAAGTCAAAAACAGGAAGTGCCGCCGGGAGGATGGAAAAAATGAGCCGGGGCTGGAACCAGACTGCGATGCAACTTGCGGCCAGAACCGTGGCGACCAGCAGCCGTAGCGACGGAAACCAAAGCAACCAACCGGCTGCAAGCACCAAACAGAGGGTCAAAATAGCCCATGAAGCAGCGACCGGACGATTTTCACTGGTCTGCGAGGGCGACCTTGTCGACTGAGCCGGCCTGCCGGGCGCAGCAAGTCCGCGCGAATCCTGCTGGGGCACCAGATTGCCGGCTGCCAGAAAGACCAGCAAGCTCGCGCTGATCCAGGCAGCGGCGGCGGCAATCAGCAGGTTTGTCGGATCCGGGTGCGAACCGGTGATGAACAATTTGCCCGTTTCAACAATGCCCGCAGTGACGAGGGCCAAAGCCGCGACAACTCTTGGCGAGCGCCGGGCTGCCCATGCCCCAATGCCTATTGGCAGGTAAGACATCGCCACCGCTGCCAAGCTGAATAACGCAATAGCTTCTGTGGTGTAGTAATGGTAATAAAACGGCATGAAGTTGACCTTGCCCCACTGCTCCTGGGCGTAGCCAAAACCCTGCCACCGGTTGCTGAGCCAACCATTGACCTCCAGCAATGCCAGCAAATACGGTATCAGCAGCATCCAGCCGAAGCGTCGGATCCATCGCGCTGCGTCCTCGAGTTTCCAGCCGATCACATAGCGGCTTAATGTCACCCCTGCCACCACCCCGGCCAGCCGCGTCAGTACCGAAAGCCCTTGCGATGTACCCGATGCAATGAAGAACTGAGCGATCTCCAGCAGGAGGCCAAGCGCCAATCCAAAGACAATTGCCAAGCCAAAGTGGGCGCGCGGCGGATGGCTGTGGGTGTGGTTGCTGTGGCCGGGGCTGATCGACTCCTGGCTGCGACGGGCTAACTGGCGCTGTGTTCTCCTGCGGGATGCGCGCTCACGTATCCCGCGTGCCAGCCACCAACCCAGTGGCAGTGTCAGGATGACTTCAGCCGTCAACTGCAGCACAACAATGCTGGCCCGGTTGCTGCTACCCGCTAGCAGCCAACCCCAAAGGTTCGAGTTTGCCTTGTTCGCGATCTCGTCGGCAGACAACAGGAAATCAAACGGAAAGAGCGCAAATGCCAAATACGCGACGATGTACGCATCCAGCGCCAGATGAAGCAGTCGCTGGCTGTCTTGCAGAAGCGAATGGAAGACTGCTGCAAACCAGTTGGAGAATCTTGTTGCCAGCACCAGGCCGATAACGCTTCCGATCAGCTCCGCCATCACGTCGTTCTGCGACACGGTTCGCGCTGGGAAGAAGATCTGCGTGAACTCAACGCCCACCGCCAATGCGGCGCAGAAGACCAGCGCAATCGGCAAGGCCAGCAGCGTCGCCAGCCGTGGCAACAGGCTGCGCAAAGCAAGAACCGTCAGGATGCCAACGGGCACGTACAACACGCCGTTGGCGACCCAGTCTGCGCGCGACTCGATGCCCAGCTTCAGAAACGGAATCTTCTGAAAAGCCTCGATGGCCGAATCCATCGAGCGGGCCTTGTACTGCAGTGGCACCAGGCTGCCGTAGATGACAAAAACCACGTAACCGAGCCATAAAAACAAGGGGGTTGCCGAGCGGTGGTTTTGGGGTGTGCTCATAGAGGAAGTAGACTCATATCCAAGCTTTTTTTGAATCGGGAGTATCAGTGAATATATACCGCTATCGACGTTTCTTTTCAGTGCAGCACCTAGGCTCGTGTCTACTGGCGCTGGCGCTGTCGAGCGCAGCCGGATTTGCACTGTCGCAAACCACCGCGCCTACTGCCTCTGCAATCCACGCCACGCCCAAGCCCCTCAACACCCCCTACATCGGCACCCTCGCCGTCGAGGTCGATTTGACCGACCTGGATCGCAAGATCATGCAGGTGCGTCAGGTGATTCCCGTCGCGGCGGGGCCGCTCACCTTGCTCTACCCGCAGTGGCTGCCGGGCACGCACTCGCCCAGGGGCCGCGTTCAGCGCTTGAGCGGCTTGCAGATCACGGCAGATGGCAAACCGCTGGCTTGGACGCGCGACCCGGTGGACGTGTTTGCCTTTCATGTCACGGTGCCGTCAGGGGTGGCTTCGTTGAACGTGGTGTTTCAGCATTTGTCGCCCGTCACGGGCGCCTCAGAACGTGTGGTAATAACGCCGGAGATCATCGGCCTGCAATGGAACGCGGTGGTGCTTTACCCGGCGGGCCATTACGCCAGCGCAATTGCGGTCAAGGCATCGGCCAAGCTACCGACCGACTGGAAGATGGCCAGTGCGCTCGATTTGGTCAAACGCGAGGCGATGCGCACGGGCGACTGGTACGAGTTCAAACCCGTTAGCCTGGAGACGCTGGTTGATTCACCGCTTTGGGCGGGCAAGCATTTCAAGCGCATTGAGCTGGATACAAAAAATAGAGCACCAGTTTATTTGAACGTATTTGCGGACACCGCAGCGCAGCTTGAAGCCACGCCCGAACAAATCGAGGCGCACAAGCAGCTGGTGACGCAGGCCGATGGCGTGTTTGCCTCGCGGCACTTTGCGCGCTATGAATTTTTGCTGGCCATCAGCGATACCTTCAGCGGCATTGGGCTGGAGCATTCCGAGTCGAGCGAGAACGGCGTGCGAGCCGGCTACTTCATCGATTGGAAGAAAACCTCGGCCGGGCGCACGCTGTTGCCGCATGAGTATGTGCATTCGTGGGTGGGCAAGTTTCGCCGCCCGGCCGATTTATGGACACCGAACTACAACGTACCAATGCAGGATTCGCTGCTGTGGATTTACGAGGGCCAAACCCAGTACTGGGGCCATGTGCTGGCCGCGCGTTCTGGCATCGTGCCGATGGCTGATTCGTTGGACAGCCTGGCCTATACCGCCGCCGCATTGAATGGCCGCAGTGGCCGCGCGTGGCGCAATCTGCAAGACACGACCAACGAGCCAATCGTCAGCCAACGTACCCGCCTGGACTGGCCCGACTGGCAACGCCGTGAAGACTATTACGACGAAGGTCTGCTGATCTGGCTCGACACCGACACCAAAATCCGCGAGCTGACGGCTGAGTCCAAAAGCCTGAATGACGTGGCCAAAGCCTTTTTTGGCGTGGAAGATGGCCGCGTGGCGGCGCTCACTTACACCTTTGAGGACTACGTGCAGGCGCTCAACGGCGTAGCCCCGTTTGACTGGGCCAGCTTCCTGCGCGAGCGGCTGGGTGCCAAGACCAACACTACCGTGCTGGACGGCATCAAGCGTGGCGGCTGGAAGCTCGTCTTCACCGACGTGCAGAGCGAATACGCCAAAGGCGTGGAGGGGGCCTTTCGCTTCACGGATTTCAGCTACTCGCTGGGCTTCAGCCTGGATCGAGATGCCAAGTTCAACCGCATCCAATGGGAAGGCCCCGCCTTCAAAGCCGGCTTGACGGAAGGCGTTCAGTTGGTTGCGGTCAATGGCATGAGCTACAAGGCCGATGAGCTGCGCACCGCCATCAAAGAAGCCAAAGATGGCCGAGGGATCGAGCTGCTGGTGAAGAATGGCGAGCGCTACAAAACAGTGAAGATCGACTACCGCGAAGGCCAGCGCTTTCCAAAACTGGAGCGCGTTGACAGCAGCCCTGATCGCTTGACCAGAGTGCTATCGCCCGTGAAATAGCCCCATAAGTAACCCGCGAAATACGCCGCAGCACAAGACGCGGCTAAGATGCCGAGTTGCCCTTTAACCCCTGGAGACTTCCATGCTCGATCAAGACCAAACCAACGACTTCAATGCCTTGCTGCCCGGCCAATCCACCGAGGCAGGCGCCAGCCGTCGCACCGCGCTCAAAGTCGCGCTGGGCGTGGGCTATGCGGCCAGCGCCATGCCAATCATGGCGCAAACCGCCATTAAAACATCGTCAGACGGCTTGAAGACCGGCGAGATCACCTATGAAGTCAACGGCTTCAAAGTGCCCGCTTACTACGCCATGCCCGCTGGCAAAACCAACTGCCCAGTGGTGCTGGTGGTGCAGGAGATTTTCGGCGTGCACGAGTACATTGCCGATACCTGCCGCCGCTTTGCCAAAGCGGGTTATCTGGCGATTGCCAGCGAACTTTTCGCGCGCCAGGGCGACCCCACCCAATACGGTGAGATTGGCAAGCTGATTGCCGAAGTGGTGAACAAGGTGCCCGATGCGCAAGTCATGGCCGACCTTGACGGTGCCATCAAATGGGCCGGTGCCAATGGCGGTGACACCTCGAAGGTGGCGGTGACTGGTTTTTGCTGGGGTGGCCGCATCACGTGGTTGTACGCGGCGCAAGGGCCGGTCAAGGCTGGTGTGGCCTGGTATGGCCGCCTTGTCGGCGCGCCGAATGACTTGCAACCCAAGCACGCGGTGGATTTGGCGGCCAACCTGCGCGCGCCCGTGCTCGGCCTTTACGGTGAAAAAGATACTGGCATTCCGCTGGACACAGTCGACAAGATGAAGGCTGCGCTGGCCACGGGTAATGCGCCCGCCAAAGCCTCGCAATTCGTGATTTACCCCGATGCGCCGCACGCCTTCCATGCGGACTACCGGCCCAGTTTTCGCAAAGAAGCGGCAGAAGACGGATTCAAGCGGGCGTTGGAATGGTTCAAGGCAAATGGTGTCGCCTGAATCTAGCAAGTGATTCAAACCAAACCGCCATTCGAGGCGGTTTTTTTATGCCGGTTGGAATACCTCTCGCTTCTGCGATAATTAAGCTATGACTTTGGTAGCGATTTTGGTAGGCACTCTGGTGGCGGGTATCGGCAGCGTTTGGCTGGCTGCTCTACTGAGCTTCGGCCTGCTGGCCCGCTACACGCAGCACATGCTGAGCCTGGCCGCTGGCGCGCTCATGGCTACCGCGTTTTTGCATCTGCTGCCTGAGGCGTTTGAGAGCCAGGCGGGCGCCAAAGATCTGTTCATGACCCTGCTCTTGGGGCTGGTGTTCTTCTTTCTGCTGGACAAAGCCGAACTGTGGCACCACGGGCACGAGCACCATCACCATGAGCACAACCCACTGCACAACAATGCACACGACAAAGAGCACGGCCACGATCACCCACATGCCCACGCGCATGGCGCACCCAAGCCTGGCAGTTGGGCCGTGCTCACAGGCGACAGTGTGCATTGCTTCGGCGATGGCGTATTGATTGCGTCTGCCTTCATGGCCGACATGCGACTGGGTGCTGTTGCCGCAATGGCAGTGCTCATGCACGAGATTCCGCACCACATGGGCGACCTGATGGTGCTGCGGGGGGGCTCGGGCGACAAGCGCATCGCAGTCGTCAAGGTGTCGTTGGCAGGCGCGGTCACCGCGATTGGTGGTGTGTTGGGATACTGGCTGGTAGATCAACTCCGCGATTATTTGCCGTATTTTCTGGTCGTCGCGTCCAGCAGTTTTATCTACGTCGCTTTGGCAGATTTGATTCCGCAGTTGCAAAAACGTTTGTCAGCACGCGAGACGGCGGCGCAGATTGCGTGGCTGGCGGTGGGGATTGTCATGGTGGCACTGGTGAGCCGTCTGGCGCATTGATACCAGTGTGGATCGTGGGGTGCGACAATTCGGCCCCTTTGCACGTTTTAGGTCTGCGTGACCTCACACATTCACATGTCCAGCAATCTCAATATCCAAGTGCGCCCCGCCACTGTGCGCGATGCGAAAACCATCGCCGAAATTCACGTCAACACCTGGCATGCCGCTTACGCAGGCCTGGTTGCTGACGACTACCTCAAGGGCCTGTCGGTCGAAAAAAAGCAGGCTGAATGGTTGGATTCCATCAAATTCGGTGAGCCACAAGTCATCGTCGCGCTGGACGGCAACGCCATCGTCGGCTTTGCCGGTTATGACCGCACGCGCGATCCCAAAACCAAGCCGACGACGGGCGAAATTTGGGCCATGTACGTCGCCTCGGATTACTGGGGCGAAGGCGCAGGCCTGGCGCTGTGGGATGGCTGCCGTGAGGGCTTGCAGGAAGAGGGCTGCCTTGAGGTCACGCTGTGGGTCATGCTGCGCAATGAGCGGGCGCTGCGTTTTTATGACTTGGCAGGTTT
>JANOTO010000592.1:0-2984 GCA_031416395.1 Rhodoferax sp.
CTTGGGATTGTGCTTGAGCAAGAGCGACGACATCATGGGCGACAGCGTCAGCGCCACCAAGCCAGACACCACCACGGCACCCGCCAATGCCAGCGCAAACTCGGTAAACAGACGCCCGGTGCGTCCTGGCGCAAAAGCCAACGGTGCGTATACGGCAACCAAGGTCATCGTCATTGCAACGATCGCAAAACCCACCTCCCGCGCGCCCCTGATGGCGGCTTGGAAGGGCTCCATCCCTTCCTCAATATGGCGGTAGATGTTCTCCAACATGACGATGGCATCATCGACCACCAGACCAATAGCGAGCACCAACGCCAACAGGGTCAGCGTGTTCACGCTGAAACCAGCCAACGACATCAGCGCGAACGCGCCAATAAGGGACACCGGAATCGTCACCAGCGGAATGAGTGACGCCCGAAACGTGCGCAAAAACACAAAAATGACGAGCGCCACCAGCACTGACGCTTCCACGATTGTGGTGAATACCGCCTTGATCGAGCGGTCAATGAACACGGAGTTGTCGTTGGCGACCTCGATCTGAACGCCGGGCGGAAGGTCACGGCGCACCTTGGTCAGCAGCTCTCGCACGCCTGCCGACAGATCCAGCGGGTTGGCCGTGGCTTGGCGGATCACCCCCACGCCCACAGAGTCGCGCCCGTTCAAGCGTACGCTGGAGCGCTCTTCAGCCGAGCCGATCTGAACGCGCGCAACATCTGCAACCCGCACTGAGGTGCCATTGGTCGTGCGGATGACAACTTGAGAGAACTCCTGTGGACGTTGCAAATCGGTGGCTGCCGTCACGTTGAACTCGCGCAGGCGGCTTTCAATCCGTCCGGCAGGCACCTCCAGATTTGAGCGCCGCAGCGCATCTTCAACGTCTTGAATCGTAAGCTTGTAAGAGGCCAGCTTATCGGTGTCGAGCCATATTCGCATGGAGAACCTACGTTCGCCAAAAATCAGCACGTCAGCCGCACCCGCTGCCGTTTGCAGTACCGGTTTGACCAGGGTGTTGGCCATCTCTGAAAGTTGCAGGGCGTTGTGCGTCTCTGAACTCAGGGCCAGAAAAATCACAGGAAAGGCATCGGCCTCCACCTTGGCGATCACTGGCTCATCAATACCCTGCGGCAGGCGCTGGCGCACGCGGGTCACTTTGTCACGCACGTCTGCGGCGGCTGAATCGGCGTTGCGCGTCAAGGCAAACCGAACGGAGATCAGGCTGCGTTCCTGGCGGCTGGTGGAGGTGATCACATCGACCCCTTCGATGCCCGCCAGCGAATCTTCCAGCACTTTGGTGACCTGGCTCTCCATCACCTCGCTGGATGCACCGGTAAAACTGGTGGTGATGGACACCACAGGCTCGTCAATTTTGGGGTACTCGCGCACGGTCAGCCGATTGAACGACACCGCGCCAATCAGCACAATCAGCAGCGACAGCACGGTGGCAAACACCGGGCGGCGAATAGCGGTTTCAGCCAGTTGCATGGTTTTACTGCGGGGCCGCCGGACGGCTCGCGTTGCCCATCGGAGCGGAGGCGGCAGCCTGCGGCGGCCTGCCCATTTCAACGATGCGCAGCGGCGTGCCATCACGCTGCAAACGCTGTTGGCCTGCCAGCACGACCACTTCCCCCTCAGCCACTCCTTCGGTCACTTCCACTTTGCCCTGGCGGCGCACACCCAATTTCACCTCCTGGCGAAGCGAAACAAACTGGGTATCGGCCGGCAGGCTGGCTTTGACGACAGACGGCACTGCTTCGGGCGCCACAACCTTGATCACAAACTGGCGCCCACCTTGCGGCACGATGGCCTCCTCGGGCAGCACCAAGGCGGCTTCATTGATGGAGAAAACGGTGTTCACGCGGGCGAACATACCTGGACGCAACGGTGCCATACTGGGGCCACCGGCGCCACTGCCCGCAGGGTCCGCAACCCTTGCCTGGCGCGCCGGTATGCCACTGGGTGCAGCTTGCGCAGCAGGTGCAACTTCGGTAGGGCAACCGTTGCTTCCCACCGCGCTGGCATCAGGTCGTGTCTGCGGTCGCTCACGCGCGGGCCCAGCGGCCGCCACGGGTCGCGCGGGCGGGCGATTTGATGTGGCAGGAGGGCCAGCTTTTGCAGCGCTCGGCCCTCCTCGCAGCCCGGCTTCGCGCGCCGGCTCACCCAACGTATTTGGCAACATGGCGCGAACGCCGACTGAACGGCCGTTGGCATCCAGCAGCGGGTCAATCGCTTCAATCTTTGCCTTGAACGTGCGGCCCGGAAAAGCGTCCAGCGTCAACTCGACGGGCTGCTGTAGCCGCAGCTTGCCTTGCAGCCGCTCGGGGAGGCGAAAGTCCACATACATGCTGCCAATGTCTTCCAGATTGACCATATCGGCACCATCTTTCACGTAATCACCCAAGTTGACGACACGCAAACCCACTGTTCCGTCAAAAGGCGCAACGACCGTCATGCGCGACCAGCGCGCGCAGGCTAGCGAGAGTTGCGCCTGCACCACCTGTAAATTGGCGGCACTTTCTTCAAGCACCCGTTGAGCGACAAAGCTTTGCGCGACCAACTCCTGGTTGCGCTTGAAGTTTGCTTGCGCGATCGACACTTGCGCCAGTGCCTGCTGAATCTCAGCGCGCTGCAAAACATCATCCAGCTGCACCAGCACCTGCCCCTTGCGCACGCGCGCGCCGTCTGTGAAGCCCAGCAGTTTGATACGCCCAGCAACCTCCGGGCGCACCATCACACTCTGCCGTGAACGCAAGCTGCCGACTGCCTGCGCATCGTCCTGCAGTGGGGCTTTTTCAACTTTAGCCACCTCCACGCTCGCCGGGCGCGCTGCAGACGCCGGCGCTGCGGAAGCGCTGGCCTGAGAGCCAGCGGGTGGCCCGCCTGCAACAGCTAATGCGGGGACTTCTTGCGCATATTTCGGCTTGGACTGATACCACCAAGCAGCGCCCGAAGCGATGGCGATTCCGGTTACGGCAATGACGGGATAG
>JANOTO010000593.1:0-9334 GCA_031416395.1 Rhodoferax sp.
CCACTCACCAAATTGCCCCAGCGTGGTCCAGGTTTTTTGGCCGTTGACGATGAATTTGTCACCTTGTCGTTCCGCCTTGGTTTTGAGCGAGGCCAAATCTGAGCCCGCGCCCGGCTCGCTGTAGCCCTGGCTCCACCAGACTTCGCCGCTGGCAATGCCCGGCAGGTGCCGCTGCTGTTGCGCGGGTGAGCCAAAGGCCATGATGACGGGCGCCACCATCACCGGGCCAAACGGCACGATGCGCGGCGCGCCAGCCATGGCGCATTCTTCTTCAAACAGGTGCTTTTGAATCGCGTTCCAGCCTGGCCCGCCAAACTCTTTGGGCCACGCGTAGCCAAGCCAGCCCTTTTTGCCCAGAATTTTGGCCCAATCCTGCATATCTGCGCGGGTTTGGTGCAAGGCGTTGTGCACCTTGTGCGAGATATGTTTGGGCAAGCTGGCGGCGACCCAGGCGCGAATGTCTTCGCGGAATTTTTGCTCTTCAGGGGTGAATGTCAAATCCATCAAATTTCTCCTTCGTTCAGTCCAATATCAGCGGGCTTCAGGGCTAGTTTTTAGCACGGTCGTTCGTTTACGGCTGTACAGAGGGCGACAAGCTGTTTGAAATCCCCAGCTCAGCACACAATTTTTGCACTGTTTGGCGAAGCTGCGCGACCTCATTCTCTAAAGCCCCAATGCGCGATGCCAGCTCGGTGCGGTCGCCGGGCGCATCGCTGGCGATCAGGTTTTGCAAGGCGATCGCTTCTATATCCACGGGGCCACACAGCAGATGCGTCCAGCGCTGCTCACGGGCACCCGGCGCGCGCGGCAACTTGACGACCAGCGGCCCGCCTTTTTCAGCAGATCGGTCTCGTAGTTCTTCCAGAAAACCATCGACCGACGAAATATCGGCAAACTTGTACCAGCGCTCGCTGTTCAGCCGCAACTCACCCGCCGTCTGCGGCCCGCGCAGCATCAGCAAACCCAAGAGCACCGCGGACTGCTCGGGCACCTTGATGCCACGCTGAAAGTTGTGCTCAAACCGCAGCACGCGGCCTACAGCAGATTCGCGTACCAGATTCAGCGATTTGAGCGAGTCCAGCGCTGCCGCAGCCTGCGCTTCGGTCACATTCATCAACGGCTCGCGGCTGCTCTTCTGGTTGCAGCCGAGGATGAGCGAGTTCAGCGACAGCGGATAGCTGTCCGGCACGGTGCGGGCCTTCTCCATCAGTGTGGAGAGTACCCGCGCTTCGATGGGTGTGAGCGTGATCGGCAGCGTGGGGCTTGCGTCTAGCGCAGAAGTTTCGGTTTGCAAATTGATAATCCGGTGATGAAAAACATCGTCATTTTGCTCTCACGCGGCGGCTCCAACCTGCAGGCCATTGTGCGGCCCGCGCAGCGTGAATAACCCAAATAGAGCGGGGCTCGGCTGCAGTTGCAACCGAGCCCCGCATCGGGAACTGCACTTAGTCTTTATTTTTTAGCGGAGTTTTCGCTCTCGCTCACGGCAACTGTCCAAATAATCAGGCCGAAAGCGATCTTGTTCAACACATCGGCCAAGTTATAGATGATGTTGAGGGCATTCATGCTGGTGTCAGGGCTCGCACCTGTGAGGTACCCAAAGAAGTAGCCAATGGGGTAAATGGCCCAGCCAATGGTCACGATCAGGCGCATGGTGTTAAACGCGGACTGAACGGCTGGCGGTGCGCTTTGTGCGTTGATCTTGCCGGCCTGACCCAGGAAAATTTCATACAAAATATAAGCCCAGCCTGCCATGCCAATGATGAACGCGGGCCAAACGGACATGTAACCCGCCTCGCCCAGATAGCCGCCAATCAACATCACCAGGGTGCCAATCATCAGACGCCAGAACACGCCCACGGGTACCTTGGTGATGGCTGACAAAATGAGATAAAACTCGATCATCAGCAACGGCACGGTAATCAACCAGTCGATGTAGCGAAACACGGTGGGGGTTGACCCGGTGGACACCCACACCTCGCGCATGTAAAAGTAGTGCACGGCAGCCACCAGCGTGACCAGGCCCGATACCGTCAGTGACGTCTTCCATTTGGCCGACACACGGTCACGCTCCAAAAAGAAAAACACCGTAGACGCGATGAGCGCCATGGAAATAAGCCAGAACGAAATGCCTACAAAATCGTCTGGTTTTAAAACTGCACTGGACGCTGCAAAAGCCTGACTGGCCGTGATGAAAAAGACTGAGAATCCACCCAAAGTTTTCGCGGCGATGGATTTGATGTTGACTGACCTCATGCGTGTCTCCTGAAATTGCATGACCGGTTGATACCAAAGAACTTTGCAGTTCTTCACCTGTCATGATTTCAGTGATCCCAATTTTTTTGGGTCCAGACTAATCATGAGCCCGCAGTTTATCTAGTCCTAAAGACATTGCGGCTAAGTCAACATAAGCCCAGTAGAAACCCCGTAAGTAAACCGCTACTGCTATCGAAACTCTCGATCACCGTGGGCATCGTGGGCGGGGAGGGGCTTGCGTTCACGACAGAGGGCCGTTTTGCAAAGTGATAATCCGCTGATGAAAAACATCGTCATCTTGATTTCAGGCGGCGGCTCCAACATGCAGGCCGTTGTACGTGTGGCCCAACGTGACGACTGGGCAAAAAAAATTGGCGCGCGGGTGAGCGGGGTCATAAGCAACCGGGCGGACGCCAAAGGCCTCGCGGTGGCGCAAGCGCACGGCATCTCGACCCAGGTCGTCGATCACAAAGCCTTTGTGAGCCGCGAGGCGTTTGACGCGGCACTGGCCCAGGTTATTGATGCGCAAAATCCAGCGCTCGTTGTGTTGGCCGGCTTCATGCGGATTTTGACGGCTGGTTTTGTCAGCCGCTACGAGGGCCGCTTGGTCAACATCCACCCGTCCTTGCTGCCCGCGTTTCCCGGTTTGCACACGCACCAGCGGGCGATTGACGCAGGCTGCACAGTGGCAGGTGCCACGGTTCATCAAGTTACGCCAGAACTCGATCACGGCCCGATTTTGGCGCAGGCGGTGGTGCCCGTGTTGAAGGGGGAGACGCCGGATCTGCTGGCCGCACGGGTGATCACGCAAGAACACTTGATCTACCCGAAGGCCATCTTCAATTTGCTATATTTAAAATAGCTGTTTATGCAATTGATACGAGAGCTAGAGGCATATTTTATTAATATTTTGGGTGATTCTGCTGAAAATCCGTTAAAATTAACCTGAGAGTTAATTTTCAACCTAACGGACTCGCAATGTTCGCAAAACGCGGCTGACGCACGCTGACACCGTCATCCGGGCCAACTTCCCCATTGAACATTGCCGCTGGCCGCACCCACAAGCCGTGTTCGCCATACAGCGCGCGGTAAAGCGTCATCGGCTCCAGTGTCTCGCTGTGGCGCACGGTGCCTAATACTTCGTACAAGCCACCTTTGTAGTGGCGGTAGTGGCCCAAAGGCGTGGTGATCAATGGTGGCAGGGTTTCGTCGGTCATCGTCAAAAAAAGGTGTGCGTGGGACAATCGAGGGCTATGCATCCTAAAGCCCTTCTGGAGGCCTGCGCTGATCTTGTGCGGCTTGCCCTTAAATTTGACCATCCGACGGACATGATTGTCTCGAAATTCTTTCGCGACAACCGGGGCTTGGGGCCGCGTGAGCGGGCTACGCTGTCTGAGACGGTTTACGCCGTGCTGCGCAAAAAGCTCTTGTTCGATCACTTTGCACCCAGCGGCAGCGGTTCCAAAGAGCGTCGTCTGGCGATTTTGGGATTTTTTGGGCCGCGCGACTTTCTCAAAAGCGCGCTGACAGACATCGAGAAAAACTGGCTCGATCAGTGCGACAAGATTGACGTGGCCAACCTGATGGAGCGCCACCGCCACAACCTGCCCGAATGGCTGGTGCAGCCGCTCAAAGACCAGTTGGGCGATGAGTTTTGGCCGATGGTGGAGAGCTTGAACCAGCCCGGTGGTCTGGACTTGCGGGTGAATGCGCTTAAAGATAAGCGCGCCGATGTGCAAAAGGAGCTGGCGGCTGCGGGGATTCAGTCAAAGCCGACGCCGTATTCACCGCTGGGCTTGCGCGTGCAGGGCAAACCCAATTTGGGCAAGTTGGATTGCTTCACCCGAGGCGCGTTTGAGGTGCAAGACGAAGGCTCGCAGTTGCTGGCCCTGCTGCTGGATGCCAAGCGCGGCGAGATGGTGGTTGATTTTTGCGCGGGGGCGGGTGGCAAAACCCTGGCGATTGGCGCGGCGATGCGCAGCACCGGGCGTTTGTATGCATTTGACACTTCCGCCCATCGGCTGGAGGCGCTCAAGCCGCGCTTGGCGCGCAGCGGGCTGTCCAACGTACACCCGGCCGCCATTGCCCACGCGCGGGACGACCGCGTCAAGCGCCTTGCGGGCAAGATTGACCGCGTGCTCGTGGATGCGCCGTGCTCCGGCCTAGGCACGCTCAAGCGCAACCCTGACCTGAAATGGCGCCAATCCCTCAAAGCAGTGCAGGAGATGGCGGTGTTGCAGGCCGAGATTTTGCAGAACGCCGCCAGAATGCTCAAGGCCGGTGGTCGGTTGGTCTATGCGACGTGCAGTTTGTTGCCTGAAGAGAACGAGGCGGTTGCACAAGCGTTTAGCTCAGGCCATCCCGATTTTGCTGCGCTGGAAGTGGGTGACGTCTTGACGGAGCTCAAAGTAGAAGCGGCGGCAAACCTCTGTAGCGGCGGCGAAACCGGTCAAAAGTACTTACGTTTGTGGCCACACCGGCATCAAACGGATGGGTTTTTCGCCGCGGTATGGCAAAAAATCTAACCGTTTTCAATGATTTGGATATATCTTGGTGATTTTTAACCGCTTTTAGTGGATTTTTGTGAAAGCATCTCCATTTGGAGTTGTAAGGCCATAGCCACAACTTGCTAAATCTCCTAAAATGAGAGTCTGAGTGATTTAGGCCAGTCTTGTCATAACAATTAACGTCGTTGATTAGTTTCAATAGTTCGCGCCGTAGGAAGTCCATATATATATGCCCGTCCCTGACTCTGCAGTTCTCAATTCAGCCATCCAATGGCTAGCCCACGGGGCGTGGGACATCGCCTGGTGGCAAATCGTGCTGTTCGCGCTGGCGGTGACCCACGTCACGATGATCAGCGTCACGGTGTTTTTGCACCGTCATCAGGCGCATCGTGCGCTGGATCTGCACCCGATTGCCTCGCATTTCTTCCGTCTCTGGCTGTGGTTGACCACGGGCCAAGTCACCAAAGAGTGGGCGGCTATCCACCGCAAACACCACGCCAAATGCGAGCAGGCGGATGACCCGCACAGCCCGCACGTATACGGCATCAAGAAAGTGTTGACGCAAGGCGCTGAACTGTACCGCGTGGAGTCAAAAAACCTGGAAACCATGGCTCGTTACGGGCACGGCACACCTGACGACTGGCTTGAGCGCAACCTGTACACGCGTTTCTCTTGGCAGGGCGTGGGCTTGATGATGATCATCGACCTGTACCTGTTTGGCGCCGTGGGCCTGGCCGTTTGGGCCTTGCAAATGGCGTGGACACCCATCATGGCCGCGGGCGTCATCAACGGTGCAGCGCATTATTGGGGCTACCGCAACTTTGAAACGGCGGACGCAGCGACGAACATCTCGCCGTGGGGCATCATCATCGCGGGCGAAGAGCTGCACAACAACCACCACACCTACCCGACGTCCGCCAAGCTGTCGGTCAAACCCTATGAGTTTGACATTGGCTGGATGTACATCAGAATGATGCAGGCCGTCGGCTTGGCCAAGGTCAAAAAGACCAACCCTAAGCTGGCGTTTGGCGATGTTCGCCCCGTCGCCGATGAAAAAACGCTTGAAGCGCTCATCTCCAACCGCTATGAAATCATGGCAGGCTACGCCAAAGAAATGCGCCGCGCTTTCAACGAAGAGCTGGATGCCATGAAGGCCCGCAGTGCCGATGCCAAGATGCTTCAAGTCGCGCGCCGCTGGCTGCACCGCGATGCCGAGAAAGTGCCAGCATCGGCGGTGTCGCATCTCGTGCAAGCCCGCGCCGCGTCGCCCGTGCTTGACAAAATGGTGACGATGCGCGAAGAGCTGCGCCAGATGTGGCTGAACACATCACACTCCCGCGAGCACTTGGCTGTCGAATTGAAAGACTGGTGCCATCGCGCCGAAGCCAGCGGCATTGCGGCGCTGGAGCAGTTTTCAATGAAGCTGCGGGCTGCCAGGGCTTAAAGATAGTTTTGAGCCGTCGCCAAAAACGGCGACCACAAAAAAGCCCGCAATCTGCGGGCTTTTTTAATGGGCTGAAGAGAAGTTACTTCAGCTTCATCTCTTTGTAATCCACATGCTTGCGAGCTTTGGGATCAAATTTCTTGATCAACATCTTCTCGGGCATGGTTTTCTTGTTCTTGCTCGTGGTGTAGAAATGACCGGTACCCGCTGTGGATTCCAGTTTGATTTTTTCGCGTCCGCCTTTGGTTGCCATGGTGTTACTCCGTTGTTTGAGGTTTAGGCTTGGCCGCTTACGCTTGACCGCGAGAACGCAGGTCTGCCAGCACGACGTCAATGCCGTTTTTGTCGATCAAACGCAGACCAGCGTTGGAGATGCGCAGACGAATCCAGCGGTTTTCGGTCTCGACCCAAAAACGACGGTATTGCAGGTTCGGCAGGAACCGGCGTTTGGTTTTGTTGTTGGCGTGGGAGACGTTGTTCCCCACCATTGGGCCTTTGCCCGTGACTTCACATACGCGTGCCATAAGGACACTCCGATACTTTAAACAGTTGCAGCCCACAAAATTTTGTGATGGCTACAACCTCACCTCGCCAATTGATGGGTGGCGGTAACCCGTCTTGCTGTTTGCAGCAAAGCCTTGAATTATATAACTTTTTACGCGCCCCAACTGGTCATCTCATTAACCTTGTTCGAGAAAACGCTGTGCATCCAGCGCCGCCATGCAGCCCGTGCCAGCGCTGGTAATCGCCTGGCGGTAGATGTGGTCTTGCACGTCACCCGCCGCAAACACGCCCGGAACGCTGGTCATGGTGGCGAAGCCCTTTAGACCGGATTGGGTGACGATGTAGCCGCCCGTCATCTCCAGTTGGCCGTTGAAAATCTCGGTGTTCGGCGCGTGGCCAATGGCGATGAAGCAGCCTTTGAGGGTGATGTCCTCGGTCGCGCCGTCCACCGTGCTTTTGAGGCGAACGCCCGTCACGCCGGTGGAGTCGCCCAGCACTTCGTCAAGCGTTTTGAAGGTTTTGAGGACGATCTTGCCCGCTTTGACTTTCTCCATCAGCTTGTCCACCAAAATCGCCTCGGCCTTGAACTTGTCGCGCCGGTGCACCAGGTAGACGGTGCTGGCGATGTTGGAGAGGTACAGCGCCTCTTCCACGGCGGTGTTGCCGCCACCCACAACACAGCAAATCTCGTTGCGGTAGAAAAAGCCATCGCATGTGGCGCAGCCAGACACGCCACGGCCCATGAAGGCGGTCTCAGACGGCAGACCCAGGTATTTGGCCGATGCGCCTGTGGCAATGATGAGAGAGTCGCAGGTGTATTGATTCGTGTCGCCTTTGAGTGTGAAGGGGCGTTTGCTGAAATCGACCGCGTTGATGTGGTCAAAAACAATCTCGGTGTTAAAGCGCTGGGCGTGCTCCAAAAAGCGCTGCATCAACTCGGGGCCTTGTACGCCGTGTACGTCGGCGGGCCAGTTGTCTACGTCGGTGGTGGTCATGAGTTGGCCACCCTGGGCCATGCCGGTGATCAGTACCGGATTCAAGTTGGCGCGCGCGGCGTAAACCGCGGCCGAGTAACCCGCTGGGCCTGAGCCGAGAATCAGCACTTTGATGTGTCGGGTGGAGGTGCTGGCGGAGGACATTCGGGAAACCTTTTTGAAGTGTGGGGGTGGGCTTAAGCTTTTGCGGCAAAGCCCGTGTACAGTTTGGGTCGAATCGGGCTTACTTCAAGTGTTGAAGTTCTTAGCTTGATTCCGAGACAAGGCGATTATAAAAAAAGATCACCATGAAAGGACTTTCAGATGTCGATGTTGACTAATTTAGACCTGATCCGACGCGTGCCGCTGTTCGCCACGCTCGCGCCCGCACAGGCCGAGTCGCTGGCGAATGCGGTGGAGAAGCGCCGTTTCAGGCGCGGCGAGTTGATTGTGGAGCAGGGCAAGAAGCAGGATGCGCTGTTCATCATGCTCGCAGGGCGTGCGCGCGTCGTGGTGACTGACGCGAAGGCGCGCGAAGTGATCTTGGCCACGCTGCATCCCGGTGACTACATCGGCGAGATGAGCCTGATTGACCAGGAGCCGCACTCCGCCAATGTCGAGGCCGAGGTGCAGACTGATGCGCTGGTACTGGCGGGTAGCGACTTCACCCGCTGTCTTCTGGAGAACCCGTCCACCGTGTCGGCGGTCATGAAAGGTTTGGTGCAGCGCCTGCGCAGTGCGGACCGCAAGATCGAGTCGCTTGCGCTGCTGGGTGTGTATGGCCGTGTGGCCAATGTGCTGCTGGACAACGGCGTGCCCGTGCCCGGCGACCCTGACAGCATCCGCGTCATCCGCGACAAAATCTCGCGTCAAGACATCGCCAAAATGGTCGGTGCCTCGCGCGAGATGGTCAGTCGTGTCATGAAGGACTTTGAGGAGCAGGGCTTTATTGAAACCCGGGCCGACGGCTCGGTGCTTGTCAACGAGCGGCGTAAGGTGGCGCGTTAAGTTGCTTGTGATTTGCAAAGGCGCTACTTTAGCTATTGATGACTTATTCTCTCAACACCCTGAACTCCACCCGAGACAATCCGTCGCCCATACGCATTGGCATGGGGCGGCTTGCCACTGAGCTCGGGCTGGTAGCAGGTTTTGTGCTGCTGGCACTTTGGTTGTTGGCTTTGGTGACTTACTCGGCACAGGACACCGCTTGGACAACCTCGGGTGCGGCGGGCAGTGCCGTGGTCAACCGAGCCGGCAAGCTCGGGGCTTGGCTGGCCGACATCAGTTACTTCCTGTTGGGATTTTCGGTGTGGTGGTGTTTTGCAGCCGGTGTGAGCGCTTGGCTGGCCGGCTTGGCGCGCTGGCTGCGGGGGCAATCGGCTGCGGGAGTCGAAACTTCCAGGCAGTCGCTCGCTGAAAGTGCTCAGGTACCACTGACCACGCGTAAGCGCTCGCGCAGTCCGGCGGTCTTTTGGATGGGGCTTACGCTGTTGCTGTGCGCCAGCACGGCGCTGGAATGGTCGCGCCTTTACCGTGTGGAGAATTTTCTGCCGGGTCATGCGGGCGGTGCGTTGGGTTTTTTGATCGGTCCGGCGGGCGTCAAGTGGCTGGGCTTTACCGGCTCGGGCTTGGTCGCGATTGCGATGGGT
>JANOTO010000594.1:0-4403 GCA_031416395.1 Rhodoferax sp.
ACATCAGGCGTGCTGGGGCGGCTGTTTGCAGAAGCGGTTGAGAACGCGCCCTCAGGCCCAGGAGACGCGCTGCGGGCTCAGGGTGTCGGCAACGGTCGAGTATTCCTGTACGCCACACTGCCGCAAATCTTGCCGCAGCTACTGAGCTACACGCTTTACCGTTGGGAAAACAACATCCGGGCTGCGGCCGTGCTGGGAGTGGTGGGAGCAGGGGGCTTGGGCCAACTGCTAGCTTTTCACATGGGCCTGTTTCAGATGAATAAGACGGCCACCATTCTGGGTGCCATGCTGCTGATGGTTGCCTTGGTCGATGCAGCGAGCCACGGCGCAAGACGCTTGATGACCCGCTAATTGCTTTGCTGATTGACTCGCGGATTGGTTCGCTCAGCAAGCCAATTTCTTCAGGGCTTCTTGGCTTTTGCCGCGGTAACTTCCGCTGCAATCTGCTCACCACTCTTGTAGTGCGGTACTTTGAAGATCAGGCGTTTGGTGCGCTGAATCATGCTGTTGCTGCCCGCGATTTCGTCTTTCCAGTATTTCTCGGCCAGCGCCATGTTGCGCACGGGGTCCACTTCAAATCCGTCTTTGGAGGCTTGGCCACCAAAGATGTACAGCTTGCCATTGATCATGCTGAAGGTGTCTGCGTCGCCGCCCCACGGGATGCCGTAGGCGATGCCGTTGGCGCAGTAGCCGCCAAACTCAGGCAGGTACTTCTTGGGTTCTTTGTCAAACAGGGCCTTGTGTGCGGCGGTTGAGAAGCGGAAGGTGACCCCTTCGTAGTCGCTCTTGATCTGCGGCGTGCCTTGCACGTATTTGCCCTGCGTGAAGTAGGCAACGACATCGGCACCCTTGAGGATGACGCGCGCGTCTTGCTCATCGGCCACGGCATTGACCGGTTTGAGGCTGGACGAAGGGTTTTGCGCCGTCATGGCACCGCACCCGCTCAGTGCCACAGCTACGATAAGACCGCTTCCGGTGATCGAAAAAAATCGTTTCAGTGTGTGGGTACGGGATGGCTGGAGGTTGGCTGCGGTGAGGTTCATAGTCTTGATGTTTCCAAAAATGAAATACTAGGCTGAATGTGACTGTGCTTGGGCTCTTTGGATGCTTCTACACCCATGGGCACGCTCTCCAGGTACGGCGCAGGCCAGCCCAAAATTTTGCTGGCGGCCTCGGCCCGCTGGCGCAGGTGGGCCGGGTTATCTCCGCTTAAATGAACAATGCCATAACGGTAGCAGCCCAGCCATTTAAAGTCGCGCTCAATCGAGCCCTTGTCCTTGGGGAACGGGAACAGCAAGCCGTCTGGGAAGAGCTGATTGAACCGCGCAGTTTGGGCAGCATCAGGCGTCGGGCAGTGTTGATCCGGTACGAAGCTGCGGTACACCAGACTGGAGGCCGCGCCCGCAGTAGGTGCAACACGAGGTTCGGAATCGGGGTGCTTCCCATGTGCCATCGCCAAAGCGCAAGCGTGCAGATCAACACCATCTACCCGCAAATACAGATCAGAAAACTGCGACGCCATGCGCGGGTTGAACTCAATCACCGTTAAACGGTCTTGTGCTTCATTGTAGAAAAACTCCATGTTGAACAGGCCGTGATCGAAACCTACGGCGGTCAAAAATTTCTGGGCGACGTCTAGCGCTCGTTGCTGGATGGTGGGGTTCAAACGGCTGGGATAGTCCCAGCGCATGAAGGCCTGCGTGCCAGGGTACATGATTGCGTCGACCACGCCAAAGAGCGCAGCCTTGCCCTTCCACACGTAACCGTCCAGGTTGAATTGCGGACCGCTAATAGGCTCTTCCACCATCAGGCGGTGCGCGCTTTGCTGAGTTTGCGCTGCCTCCTGAGCGTGATCCATGCGCTTTTTAAAAACCCGCTCGAAGGGTTCGACCAGCCGACGAATGACCCAAAGCTCCCAGATTCCAAAACGGGTATGCGCGGTCAATTCCTGATGCGAATGCACTACCCGGGCCAGCACTGAAAACGCAGCCTTCACGGGTTTGACGAAGAGCGGGTAGCGCAGGCCGTTGGGCACATCGGCACCATACTCCGCATCCAGCACCGCAAACTCGGGGTTGGCTTGCGGGCACACTTGCTGCAAGACCTGGCGCGCATAGATTTTGTGCTGGCACGCCAAAACCGCCTTGACCGGCGTGCCCGGCCAGCCCATTTTCTCAGCCAACATGGCAGCCGTTAAGGCCCCGAACTGCTCTTGGCTGGAGACCACGGCTGTCCATCCCTTTGACTTTGCCTTGTCTGCCAACCGATTGACAAAGCGCTCCATGTCAAACCAAATCAGGTTGGCGTTGCTTGGAAAAGAGAAGAGATCGAACCCGGCATCTTCAGGAACAGCTTCGCCTCTCGCGAGGCAAGCGCGCTTGAAGCCTATAGCATCGAAGTCGTAATTGAACAAGATGAGCGTCGGCGAGCGAGATTTCATTTTGGTTTCACGTTAAGCATGGAAATAACTCGTCTTAGGTCGAAGTTCGGTCGTGTTGTCTTACAAGCTTTATTAAGCATGCAAGGTCGCGAGCTGGCTTGCCGCCGCCATTGTCGTGCGGTAACCCGCCTCGATTGCTCGCTGCCTGAACTCGCGCGACAGGTTGACGTAGTAACCGAAGTTCGGATGCAGCGTCAAATCGGCCGCGCGGGCATCAGGCTCGGTCAAGGCCCGCTTGCGCTGGTCGGTTTCGAAAAAACGCCCTGCACTGGCTGGTGCGTCTTTTTCATGGGCGGACGCGTCGATGGCCAGCACGCGCAGAGCGCCCATTTGCCGCGCAAGACGTACCGGCAACGGCTGATGCAAATCGGGGTCTACAAACTGCTCGCCACGAATCCGCACCGGGCTGAACTGTCCTTCGATGGCGCAACTGGCTTGCGCCGCAATGCCTGCGTCGCCCGCGTTAAATCCTACCAAGCTTGAGTCCGCGCGGCGGGCGGCCACGCACACCACGGGTGTTGGCATGCGATCCAGTGGCATGCCATTGACCTCGCGGTGAACAAGGGCCGAGATGGCAGCACCGCTGAGCCGCTCAGTGGCACCCAATGCCAGCCGCCCCAAGCCCATCGGTTGCAAATCAAGCGCCATCTGCTCAATCTCGCCTGCCGTTTTCCCGCACGCAAAGACCACCGCCAACACTGCACCGACGGATGCGCCCACCAACAAATCCGGCTTGTGACCTAGCTCGGTCAGGGCCTTGATCACCCCTACGTGCACAAACCCGCGCGGCCCGCCCGAGCTGAATACCCAAGCTGTACGAAAGGTGCGGGCAAAAGGCTTGGACTGCGGTGAATCAGCGCCATTGTGGTCTTCGTCAGGCGATAGCGTGCAACCCGCAAGTGCTGTAGTCATACCCGTGCCCAGACCTGCCATGCCAAATCGCAAGTTGTCGACAAGGAAGCTGCGGCGATTCAACTGAAACATCTTGAAGGGGAAACCCTTAGAGAGCAACGGTGCGGAAGCCCGCAAAAATGTCTGAACGCTCGGGTAGAAAAAAGTTCCGGTAGCGCGCATCGTGCATGCGCGTACGTGTCGCAAATGCGCCGCCACGCAGCTCTCGGTGGTTACCGAACCAGGGTTGAGAATATTCCCGGTACGGCCCGCTGGCAAAGCCGGGGTGGGGCTCAAAGTTGTCTGCTGTCCACTCCCAAACGGTGTGGCCCCAGGCAAATTTTGGGTGACTGCGAGCCGCATGTTCCCACTGGGCAGCCGTTGGCAAGCGGCGCTTGGCCCACAGGCAGTAGGCTTCGGCCTCATAGGCGTTCAGGTGTATGGCCGGAACGCCGGGGCTCAGGTCAAGCCATTGATGAAACCAGCGCATCTGCCACTGTCCAGCAGTGCCGCGCCGCCAGTGAGCGGGCTGGCTCAGACCAGCGTCGCTGCGCCAAGTGCCAGCAACGCCAGGCCAATAGTGAGCCCGCCCGTAACCACCCGAATCGACAAAGCGCGCAAATTCCAGCGCCGACACGGGTTCGCTGTCAATCACAAAGTCATTTAACTTGACCTGTTTGCCAGGCCGCTCGTTGTCAAAGGCGAAACCGTCGGCCTGGGCTACAGACCCGAGGAAACCCTCGCTCGCCGGTATGACGATCTGAGCGCTGGCGGGCCGCACGGGCACGTCGTAGCCAAGCGGCTGCGCATAGCCCAACGCGCTGCGCAGCCAGCACAGGGCCTCGCCGTGCATGTCCTCATGAAACAACGCCAGGCGATGGAAGTACAGTGCCTGGTCTTCATCGGCTGTACTGGCAAAGTCGTGCCGCGGCAGGGCTTGCAGGCAGGCATCAAGTTGATCGTCCAGCATGCGCTTGAGTTCGGCTTGATCGGGCATGGGCGTCGTCCATCGCGCGGCGTGGGGCAGCCGGGTGGAGTCCAGATGGGCATCTGGCCCTGCGATGCGCGGGGG
>JANOTO010000595.1:0-10707 GCA_031416395.1 Rhodoferax sp.
CCAAACGCTGCAAAACCACCTGGCTGCAACTGCACAACATGAACAACGTCACCCGCGCTGACTGCGAAGCCTTCATCGCCAAAGTTCAGACCACCTTGAAAGCGATGTAGCTATGGCGAAAGCAAAAAATACAGCTGCTGGAGTGGGCAAGCCGCTGGCCAATTACCTGGCAAGCAAACGCGTGGGCAACCTGCTGTACTTAAGCGGCGTGATTGCCGTTGACCCAGCGTCTCGCAAAGTCATCACCGCCTATGAAGACTTGCCACCGCACGCGCTCAAGGAATTGAAATCCTTGGGTTACGTCACCGGGCAGATGAGCGTCGATATCTTCGAAGCGCCAGCGGTCGCGCAAAGCTGGTTCGTGCTGAACCGCATTCGCGAAATCGTCGAAGCCGAGGGTGCCCAGATGAAAGACGTGTTCAAGCTAGTTCAATACTTCCGCGACCTGCGCCACTACCCCGCCTACAACCGCGTGCGCGGCCTGTTCTGCCCCGAGTCGGTGGTAAGCACCGTGGTTGAGGTGAGTCGTATGTTGCCCAGTGATGAGGTGTTGATTGAGGTGGAGGCGACGGCGCAACTACCAGCATGAAACAGTCTGCATCGCAAAGGCGATACAATCCGATCATGAAAACCGCAACTTTGCCATCGATCCGAGTCGAGCCCGAATTTCGCGCTGATGTTGAGTTGTTGCTTCGCGATACCGAAACCCTGACTGAGTTTGTTGAAAACTCAGTTCGTGAAACAGTAGCTCGGCGGCGCAACCAGGCGGAATTTCTGGCTCGAGGGCTCAGGTCACTTGAGGCTGCAAAGGTATCGGGAATTTATATTGATGCCGACACCGTTTTGAACAAGTTGCGCCAGCGCCTCGTCATTGCCAAAGCAAAGGCGAATACAAAAAATCGAACCGAACGTGCATGAGTTACCAAGTCCGGCTGACTCAGGAGGCTGAGGACGACTTAATTCGCTTGTATGACTTTGTTGTGGAGCGCGAACTGAAACGGACGCATGGCGGCAATTTGGAGGTGGCTGACAGAGCCATTACGGCAATTCATAGCGGATTTGGCACATTACAAAGCTCCCCATTTACTTGCCGAAAAGCGGATCAAAGCCCTTTCCTGCGCGAGCTGATCATTCCCTTTGGCGGTACAGGCTACGTTGCGTTGTTTGAAATTTCAGGCAATGACGTAGTGTCGATCATTGCAGTACGGCACCAGCGCGAAGATGACTACTATTGAACAATCAAACGTTTATGCCCAATCCATCCTCCACAAAGTTGCCCCTCAAACACCTGCGCGCCTCCGACGCAGCCGCCATCGCCAAGCTGGCAACTCAAGCCACGTTAGGCGTTACGCGCATGGCCGAGGGCGTGCACCAGGCGGTTTGGCGTACGCTGGGGGCGACGGGTGGCGAAGCACCGGGCGAGACGGGCGGACTCACCGGGCTGATCTACAAAACCGTGCGCGGGGTGACGCGCGGCGTGGGCAAGGGTGTGGAAGTGGCGTTGGCCCGCCTGCAACCCCTGTTTGATGCAGCCGACAAGTCCGCGCCTGAGTCACCGCAGCGCGTGGCGATGCTCGCGGCGCTGAATGGCGTGCTAGGTGATCACTTGGCGGCGACCCAAAATCCACTGGCCATACCGATGACGCTGCGGTATCAAGGTATAGCGCTGGATGAGCAAGTCCTACCCAGCGCATCAGAAATCACAGGCAAAGTTCTGCTGTTGATTCACGGGCTGTGCATGAACGACTTGCAATGGACGACCGCCGACGCAGATCAAAACCATGGCCAGGCGCTGGCCGACGCGCTGGGGTACACGCCCATTTACCTGCGCTACAACACGGGCCTGCACACCTCGCAAAACGGGCGCCAACTGTCTCGGCAGTTAGAGGTTCTCGTTAAACAGTGGCCACAAGCCATTAGCGAGCTGAGCGTGGTTGTACACAGCATGGGCGGGCTGGTGATTCGCAGTGCGCTGTTCGCGGCAGAAGAAGAGTCGCTGACCTGGCCGCAGCATTTGAAAAACATCATCTTCCTGGGCACGCCGCACCACGGTGCACCATTGGAGCGCGCGGGCAACTGGGTGGATGTGATTTTGGGCAGCACGCCGTACTCGCGCCCATTTGCCAAGCTGGCCCAGTTGCGCAGCGCGGGCATCACCGATCTGCGCTACGGCCATGTGGTGGATGCGGACTGGACGGGCCACGACCGCTTTCGCAAAAAGCCCGACAGCCGCCAGGTGCTGCCGCTGCCCGAACACGTCGCGTGCTTCACCGTTGCCGCTACGCTGGCCGGCAAGCAGAGCCTCGTGGCCGAACGCCTGATTGGCGACGGTTTGGTGCCGCTGCCCAGCGCCTTGGGCCAGCACGCACAGGCGCATCGCACGTTGAAGTTTGACAAAGCGTCACAGCGCATCGTCTACCGGACGGGCCACATGGCGCTGCTGAGCAGCCCGGAGGTGACGCAGCAACTGTTGACGTGGCTGCAAGCACCGTCTGAATAACTTAGATTGCTAGCATTTATATAGCTTTTTATGCACATAGTACGAGAGCTAGAGCACTATTTCATTGACATTTCAACAAATCGGCCCCAAAAATGGCTCAATATACCCAATAAAGGTATATTTGATGGTCTAGTCGTAACCCCGGGGTGCTTGAAACGCAAAGCCCAGCTTCTCCAAGTGCTGCGCCAGTTGAATCGTCTTCAAGTCTCCAAACATCGGCCCGATGATCTGCACGCCGATGGGCAGGCCCTTTGCATCAGGGCCAGTGGGGATGACGGTTGCAGGCAACATCGCAATGCCTGCCAGCCCGGCCCAGAACGACTGGTTGAAGTACGGATGCGGCTGGCCATCGATGTTGATCGTCCTCTCGCCGAAGCTGCGGTGGTCATGCGCGAAAGCGCTGGTGGGCATGATGGGGGTGATCATGAAGTCAAAGTCTTTGAAAAAGTCATGCCAGGCCCAGCGCAGCTTGGCGCGCGCTTCGTTCAGGTGCAGCCAGTCGCGCACGCGCATCGTTTGGGCTCGCACGACGGTCGCGGCCTCGCCGGTGTCGCTGTCGGGAAGTTGGGCGGCGCGAGCGATCAAGGCGTCAAACGCGGGCTGCTGAACGCCTGCACTGATGGCGGCCATCAACAGCTTGTGAAAAACCGAGTGGCTGCGCGCACCCGTGAGCGCGGGGCGGGCCTTCGCGTCCACATGGGCGCCTTCGCGTGCGAGCGCCTGCGCCACGGCCTCCACGCGGGCCTGCACGTCGGCTGACGCAGGGCACATCGCGTCGCTGTGCCACACCGCCACTCGAAGTGCCGACACGGGCTTGGCCAGCGGCTTGAGTTCATAACGAATGGCCGCAGCATCCAGCGCGTCGGGCTCCGCCATCAGGTTCAAAGCCAGTTCTAGATCAACGGCCGACCTCGCCAACGGGCCGACCACCGCAATGTCGGTGGGCGTGCGCGAGTCAAAAAGACTGTGCCCACGATCAGGCACCAGATTCCAACTCGGCTTATGACCAAACAGTCCGCAAAAATGCGCCGGGTTGCGAATCGAGCCACCAATGTCGCTGCCCATCTCCAAAGCGGTCAAGCCGGCGGCTAGCGCTGCTGCAGCTCCACCGGACGAACCTCCTGGCGCGCGGCTCACGTCCCACGGGTTGTTGGTGGTGCCGTAGATGTCGTTGTAGGTTTGAAAATCGGCCAGCTCAATCGGTACATTGGTTTTGCCAAACACAATCGCACCTGCGTCAATCAGCCGCTGGACACACAGTGCGTTGCGCTGCGCCGTGTTGTTGCGCATGGCAGGAATGCCCCAGGTGGTGGGCAGTCCGGTGATGTCGAATGACTCTTTCACCGTCATCGGCAGGCCGTGCAGCGGGCCCCAGTCTTCGCCTCGCGCCAGCGCGGCATCGGCTGCATCGGCGCGGGCCAAAGCCTGCTCACGTTGCTGGACGATGATCGCGTTTAGGCCTGGGTTGTAGCGGTCAACGCGCGACAAATACGTATCAAGCAGCGCACGGGATGTCAGCCGCCCGGCTTTGATGTCCTGCGCCAGGTCTGTCGCAGAACGAAATGGAGTGTTTTGCATGGGGGTGTCCTGCGCCGATCATGAAGTTTCGCCTTTGTCATCTTAACCATTGCGAAGAACACTAACGAACGCAACTGGCCAGAAAAGCGACCGAAGGGGCTGGCATACACTTGCGGCGTGCCTAATTTGATTGAATCAACTTCAGTGTCTCGCGCACCGTTCGAGTCCCAAAATGCGATGTCGCAGATCGACCTGGCGACTGCGGTCACCACGCGCGGCCATTTTGACGAACTGCGTGGCCATGCGCTTGGCCACCGCTCGTCGACTGAAAGCGCTACAGAGAGTTTGACGGTTGAGTGGCAACAGTTTTTCGAGTCGCTTCAAGAAGACGGGCAGGGGGATCTGAACCAGCGTGCCGCCAGCCTGGCGCGGCAGATTCACGACAACGGCGTCACCTACAACGTCTACTCCGACACCGGGGGGCCGCAACGGCCCTGGTCGCTTGATCTGTTCCCCTTGATTCTGTCGAGCGAAGTCTGGTCTCGCATTGAGCAGGGGGTACACCAGCGGGTACGCCTGCTCGATCAGATCATGGCCGATGTTTACGGCCCGCAAAATCTGCTGGCACACGGGTTGCTGCCGCCGGCTTTGGTTCAGGGGCACCCCGGCTATTTGAGGGAGATGCATGGCGTGCAGCCGGTGGGCGGGTCGCATCTGCAAATTGCGGCATTCGACTTGGCGCGTGCGCCAGACGGCGACTGGCGCGTGGTGTCGCAGCGAACGCAAGCACCTAGCGGGCTTGGGTATCTGCTGGAGAACCGCCTGGCCGTGTCGCACCTGTTTGCGCAGGGTTTCGAGACGATGAAAGTGCAACGCCTCGCTGGCACGTACCGCGCGCTGCTGGACCGTATCAAGCAGATCAGCCCTGGCGGCGTGGATTCGCACATTGCACTGCTGACACCGGGCCCGTACAACGAAACTTATTTTGAGCATGCTTACCTGGCGCGCTACCTGGGTTTAAGCCTGGTGCAAGGCGCAGACCTGATCGTGCGTGGGCAGCATCTTTACCTGAAGACGCTCAAAGGGCTGGAGCCGGTGCATGTGCTGCTCAAACGGGTTGACGATCAATATCTTGATCCGCTGGAGCTGCGCTCCGATTCCACATTGGGAGTCGCAGGCTTGATGCAGGTGATCCGGGCGGGCAATGTGCTGGTGGCCAACGCGCCAGGGTCCGGGTTTTTGGAGTCACCCGCTTTACTGGGCTTCCTGCCTGCGCTGTCGGAGCATCTATTGGGCGAAGCTTTGGCGCTGCCCTCCCTGCCCACGTGGTGGTGCGGCGAACGGATGGCGATGGACGCAGCACTGCCCCGTTTGCGTGACAGCGCGATCAAACCGACCTACCCCGGCTCGGTGCATCACGGCGACTTTGATGCGGTGTTGGGTCACAGCCTTACCCCGCGTGAGCTGGACGAATGGGCAGGCCGCATCGCCTTGCAGGGAGACGATCACACCGTGCAAGCGTACTCGGCGCTGTCGCAAATGCCGACCTGGCGGGGCGATAAAGACGGTAGCAGCCATGGCAAGCTGGGTTTGAATTCCGTGATTTTGCGCGTCTTCGCAGTGGCAGACGGCCATCAGTCGTGGCGCGTTTTGCCCGGTGGCCTGGCGCGCGTGGCAGGTGTCAGCAACGACATTGCGGCAATGCAGCGCGGTGGCAGCAGTGCAGATGTGTGGGTGTTGACCCAAGGCGCGGTGGACACCACCACGCTGCTGACGCACACGCTCAGTGCCCACTCCGTCGCTCAGCGCAAGCGCCTGGTGACCAGCCGGGCCGGCGAGAACCTCTTTTGGCTGGGCCGCTACACCGAGCGCAGCGAGAACCAGATACGACTGGCCCGCTTGACTCTGGAGTCGTTGCACGGCGAGGACCAGTCATCGTCACCCCTGCTGGCGTGGCTGTCGCAGTTGGCGACTGCCAACACCTTGGTACTGCCGGGTGTGCCGCCCGCACAGCAGGCACGGCGGGTGTTTGAACGCTCATTGATTGCGGGCCTGGGCAGCAGCGAGCTGTCCACCAGCGTGGGCTTCAACCTGCGCGCTCTGCGGATGGCGGCTGCCAACGTGCGCGAACGCCTGTCGCTGGAACACTGGAATCTAATCGTCCTGTGCGAGGAGGAAATGAGCAGCGCCACCGTGCCGTTGGCGCAAGGCGTGGAACTCTCGGCCTTGCCCGCGCTGCAAGTGCTCAAGATTGCCAGCGATCACTTGAGTGCCATCACCGGCGCGCAGACCGATCGCATGACGCGCGACGACGGCTGGCGCCTGTTGAGCATTGGCCGCCAGATTGAGCGGCTGGGCTTTTTGGCAACTTCGCTCTTGCGCGGCTTCGAATCTGGCTCGGTGCTGACGAATGGCGGCTTCGATGCCATGGTGGCGTTGTTTGACAGCACCACACCATTCCGGGCGCAGTTCCAGCAAAGCAACGACATCGCCGCGTTGATTGACCTCTTGGTGCTGGATCGCGACAACCCTCGCTCGCTGGGCTGGGTGGCGCAAACCTTGCGCGGCAGGCTGGCCAAACTGGCAGGCAGCGACCCGCATCAATTGAGTGAGTTGGCCTTGCGCGTGCCCGACCCGCGGAGTTGGTCGCTTGAAACGCTGTGCGAGCCTGGCCCCGACTCAGACTACCCGCAACTGCTGGACTTGTTGCACCAATGTGTCCACGCTGCATTTGATGTATCGGAGGACGTGAGCCAGCTTTACTTCACCCATTCTGACGAGGCTCGGCAAAGCCTTGGGTTTTGAGATCACGAGCCTTCACTCATGAACCTCCAGGTCACCCACAAGACCCGCTACGACTACTCGCCCGTGGTCGAGGTGGCACAACATTTGTGTCATTTGCAGCCTGTTCAAAATGATGTGCAAACGCTGCTGACCCACAGTTTGCACATCACGCCCGAGCCGGATACACAGAACCAATCGAGCGATGTTTACGGCAACGCCGTCAATTACTTCTCCTTGCAATCACCGCACAGCCAACTGGTGGTGACGGCACACAGCACGGTCGCCACCCGCCCACGTTTGATGCCCGCCAGCGCCGTCACCTGCGCTCAGGTGCGAGAGCGCTTTCGGTATTCAGCGGGAGCCGCATATGACCCCGCTGCAGAGTTTCTATTTGCTTCGCCGTTCGTTCCGCGTCATGTCGACTTCATGAACTATGCCAACGCTAGCTTGCTGCTGGATGCTCCGCTTCACCTGGCAGCGCGGGATTTGATGCGACGAATCTACACCGACTTCTCGTATGAAAGCCAAAGCACCGAAATCAACACCCCGGCACTGACCGCCCTGTCGCAGCGAAAGGGCGTGTGCCAGGATTTCGCCCACATCATGATCGCCTGCCTTAGAAGTTTTGGCGTGCCTGCGCGTTACGTGAGTGGCTACTTGATGACCACACCGCCGCCCGGCGTTGAGCCCTTGCGCGGCAGCGATGCATCGCACGCCTGGGTGTCGGTCTATTTGCCCGATCTGCCGGGCTCTTCTGAAAATCAGCGCTGGTTCGACTATGACCCCACCAATAACCGCGAGGGCTGGGGCTCGCCCGGCGAAGACTATGTGAGCCTGGCGGTGGGTCGAGACTTTGGCGACGTATCGCCACTGCGTGGCATCATCCACGGCGGGGCCGACCATGTTTTACGCGTCGGCGTTACGGTCGAAGCGTTGCCAACGGAAAGTGGCATGTCACAGTCACAGTCACAGTTGCAGTCCCAGTCTCAATTCCAGTCTGATTCACAATTTCAGTCATCGTTTCAATCGCTGTTTTAACCCTCAGGAGGCATCCAATGTCCGTCTACGAAAAACTCAAAGCCCACGGCATTGTTTTGCCGCCCGTCTCAACACCCGCTGCCGCCTACGTGCCATTTGTGCAAACGGGTAACCTGGTCTTCATCAGCGGTCACATTGCCCGCCAGGAAGGCAAACCCTGGGTGGGTCAGCTCGGCAAAAACATCTTCACCGAAGAGGGCAAACGCGCCGCGCGCGCCATTGCGGTGGACTTGATCGGCACCTTGCACGCAGCCGTGGGGGATTTGAACCGCGTCAAGCGGATTGTCAAACTGATGTCGCTGGTCAACTCCACGCCCGACTTCACCGAGCAGCACTTGGTAACCAATGGTGCCAGTGAGCTGATCGGCCAGATTTTTGGTGACAAGGGAGCCCACGCCCGCAGCGCGTTTGGCGTGGCGCAGATTCCGATGGGGGCTTGTGTCGAGATCGAAATGATTGCTGAGGTCGAATAAGGCAACGCGGTCAGGGTAGTCGGCTGATCACCTGATCGCTGACCGCCACCAACTGCGCCGCTAAAACCCGTTCTGGCGCGATCTCGGCCAAAGGCACCAACACAAACGCCCGTTGGTTCATGCGCGGGTGCGGCACGGTGAGTGTTGGGGTTTGAATCTCCTGATCGCCGTACAGCAAAACATCCAAATCCAGCGTGCGCGGCGCGTTGCGATACGGGCGTAGGCGGGCTTCATTCGCTTCAAGCTGATGCAAGTGATCGAGCAAGTTTTGCGGACTTAAGCGGGTCGAGATTTCCACCACCGCATTGACAAAGTCCGGGCCGCTGGCTTCGTGCGGCGCAGTGGCGTACAGGGATGACTGTCGCAGCAGTTGGGTGCTGGGCAGCCGACCCACATCAACACAGGCCTTACTCACCGTCGCGCGGGTATCGCCGAGATTCGCTCCAATTCCGATGAACGCATGAACGCGAAGGTTCACCTCCTGGTTCGCCTCAGGGTTCACGTGCTCCCTCATTGCTTTGCCCGCCACTGTCCCCGCCACCCGCATCCCGACCCGGGCCAGAGCGACGGCGACGGCGGCGCTTTTTGGGGGCATCCGCAGGCCCTTCATTTGATTCGTCGACCTGTGCGTTGTTGGGAGTGTTAGGCGTGTTAGACGTGTTAGACGTGGTAGGGGGCACCGCCGCGCTCACAGGCCGCGGCGCGCGCGCCATACGGGGTCGCTTCTGCTGCTCTTCACGCACTTGATCCACCATGTCCTGGCGCAGGTTGTCATCCGCCATGCTGAACTCCTGCCACCAGTCGGCCAGCGTCTCATCCACCTCACCAATCTCTGAGCGCAGGCGCATAAAGTCAAACGCGGCGCGAAATCTCGGCTGATCAACCAAACCATGCGGCGCGCTGCCAGTGCGCTTCTCAAAGCGGGGCTGCATCACCCAAATCTCCCGCATGTCACCGGCCAGGCGACCCCGGCCCGACACATCACCAATGCGCGCGTTGAACACATCGTCAATCGCGTCATGCAAGGCCGGCAGCGCATTTTGGTGATCATTCTGACGAGCAGCCCAACCATCGCGCACATCGGCCCACAACACACAAGCCAGCAGGAAGCTCGGCGCGACGGGCTTGCCTTCGCCCACGCGGCGATCTGTGTCCTTGAGTGCAGCATTCACAAACGGCGTTTCTGCGCGCTCCACCACCACGTCGAGTAACGGGTAAATGCCACGCGACATGCCCAATAACTTAAGCTGCTCGATGGACGCCAGCGAATGCCCGGTCTGCAGCAGCTTGAGCATTTCGTCAAACAGGCGGCTTTGCGGCACATCGGCCAAAAGCTCTTGCGATTTCACCAGCGGCGCTGCGGTTTTTGCCTCCAGCTTGAAGCCCAGCCCACTCAACTTCGCCGCAAAACGCACTGCACGGATGATGCGCACCGGGTCTTCGCGGTAGCGCGTGGCCGGGTCGCCAATCATGCGGATGACACGCTTCTTCGTGTCGGCAATGCCGCCGTGGTAGTCCACCACGATTTGCGCCTGGGGGTCGTAATACATGGCGTTGATGGTGAAGTCGCGCCGCACCGCGTCTTCCTCTTGCGGGCCCCAGACGTTGTCGCGCAGCACGCGACCCGATGAATCGACCGCGTGTTTCATGCCTGCCAGCTCGCTCTTGCTGGTTTTTTCGTTGCCGGCCACAGCCTCGGCGGCTGCGTTGTCCAGGTAGGCGCGGAAGGTGGAGACTTCAATCACCTCATGCTCGCGCCCGCGCCCGTACACCACATGCACGATGCGAAAGCGCCGCCCGATGATGAACGCGCGGCGGAACAGGCTTTTGACCTGCTCGGGCGTGGCATTGGTGGCCACGTCAAAGTCTTTGGGCACCAGGCCAACCATCAAGTCGCGTACCGCGCCACCTACGATGTAGGCTTCAAAACCCGCCTCTTTGAGCGTGCGAACGACGGACAATGCCCGCTCATCCACCAGGGCCGGGTTGATGGCGTGCACGTCCACCCCCAACTCCTCGCGTTTGCCGAATTTTGGCGGTGCCTTCGGCGCAGCGGCACGTGTGGCTTTGCCCAGTAACTTGTCGATGAACTTTTTGATCAAACCTTGCTTCCAGATTGAGTAAATTGATGACTATGGGTGTCTATTGTTTGGAAAACAGGTCAAGTATGCGCCATCCGCGCGCCTGGGCAATGGCGCGCAGGCGATCATCGGGATTGGTGGCGACAGGATGGTTAACCTGCTCCAGCAGCGGCAAATCGTTGATCGAGTCGCTATAAAAAGTGCTGTCGATACCAGCCCAGCCCAGCGAGCGCGCCGCCAGCCAGGCCTCGACTCGTGTCACCTTGCCTTCGCGCATGGACGGCACGCCCTTGATTTCGCCGGTGATCCAGCC
>JANOTO010000596.1:0-2217 GCA_031416395.1 Rhodoferax sp.
AAACACGTCCTTGATCGCCGCGCACACGGCATCGGTGTCGACGGTCACGTAGCCATCCACTAGTTTGGCGGCGATGCGAAAGGTCTCTTCGCCCACCAGCTTGACTGCGGTGCCGTCGGCAAACAGGCCGACATCGGGCAACGCCACGCGCTTTTTGGCGGTGACGGACTGCATCATCGCGTCAGAATCCGTCATCTGCACGCCAATCACCTTGATCTCGGGCCGAACGGACTTGATGTAATTGGCGACACCAGAGATCAACCCGCCGCCGCCAATCGCGACAAATACGGCATCCAGCCGCCCTTGGTGCTGGCGCAAGATTTCCATGGCGATGGTGCCTTGGCCGGCGATCACGTCCGGGTCGTCAAATGGATGCACGAAGGTCAAATCCTGCTGCTGTTGCAGCGTCAGCGCGTGCTGATACGCATCGGAATAGCTGTCGCCCATCAACACCACTTCGCCGCCCAGGGCACGCACAGCATCGACCTTCAGTTGTGGCGTGGTGGTGGGCATCACGATCACCGCGCGGGTACCGAGTTTGCTGGCGCTCAGGGCCACGCCCTGGGCGTGGTTGCCGGCAGATGCGCAGATCACCCCTTTTTTCAACTGCTCAATGGTGAGGTGCGCCATCTTGTTGTAGGCCCCGCGCAGTTTGAAGCTGCGTACCGACTGTTGATCCTCACGCTTCAACAGCACCGTGTTGTGCAGTCGCTTGCCCAAGGCGATGGCAGGTTGCAGGGCCGACTCAATCGCCACGTCATACACACGCGCGGTCAGGATCTTTTTGAGGTAGTCGGCGGGGGTGAGGTGTTTGGTGGTCATATCAAATTCTTCAGGCCCGCCATGATATCGGCCACCACTGCGACAATTTGAGTTTTCGACATACGACAGGACGAATCATGGAATGCACAGTCAGCTGGACAGGCGGCGCGGGCACGCGCTCGGGCATGGGATTTTTGGCCGAAACCGGCAGCGGCCACACGCTGATGATGGACGGCGCGCCGGATGCGGCCAAGCCTGAAAACGGGGGGCAAAACCTGGCTCCGCGCCCGATGGAAACCTTCTTGGCGGGTGCCGGTGGCTGCACGGCCTATGACGTGGTTCTGATTTTGAAGCGTGGCCGCCACGACGTGCGCGGGTGCAGCGTCAAGTTAGCTGCAGACCGTGCTGAGGTTGATCCGAAAGTGTTTACCAAAATCAACATGCACTTCACCGTTAAAGGCAAAGGCATTCCAGCGCTGGCCGTTGAACGTGCCATCGCCATGAGCCATGACAAATATTGCTCGGCCAGCATCATGCTGGGCAAAACCGCCGAGATCACCACCAGCTTTGAAGTGCTCGAAGCGTAGGCGCGTCAGACGCGGTAGGCCACCGTCGTCATCACCTTCGCCGCCGAACGCATCAATGCCTTGACGGGCAGCGGCAAATCCTGCGCGCCAAGCGTGCGGGCCTCTTTGCCGTGGCGGGCTTCGTCATCGCGCATCTGCGCCACGATGGCGCGCGAGGCGTGGTCGCCCTCGGGCAAATTGAGCAAGTGGCTTTCAAGATGATGCTGCACCTGCGCTTCGGTCTCTTCCACGAACCCGAGGCTAATTTTGTCGCCCAGGCGCCCCGCAACCAGGCCCAGCGCGAACGCACCTGCGTACCAGAGTGGATTCAAGAGCGAAGGTCGCGCGCCTAGCTCGTCCAAACGGCTTTTTGTCCATGCCAGATGATCAGCCTCTTCGCGGCTGGCAGCCTGAAAGTGCGCCTTCAGGCTCTCATCCTTCGTCGCAATGCCTTGCGCTGCGTACAGTGCCTGAGCGCACACCTCGCCCACGTGGTTGATGCGCATAAGCGCGCCTGCATGGGCGCGCTGCGCCTCGCTAAGCTCCGTTGCCCGGTCGGGCAGCGTGGGGCAGGCGCGCGCGGCATGGGTGGTAGCAAACAAGGTGCGCAGGGCACCGTCGACAGTGGCAAGTACGGCATCCATCATGAAATTTCAGCTTCCGCAAAAGGGTTGATCACGTGCACGCCCAAAGGCCGTTTGAGCGAGCCTGCGTCTTCTGAATAAAGCGTTTTTACGCCATGCTCGGCGCAGATGGCGATGATCAGTGCGTCCCACATCTGGTAGTGGTGCTTGGCGACGAGTTCAAAGGCAGCTTGATAACTCTCGGGGCTTGCACCCAACACCTTCACGCCGGTGGAGAGGTTCTTCATCAAATCCAGCACGCTAGC
>JANOTO010000597.1:0-1766 GCA_031416395.1 Rhodoferax sp.
ACCGCCTCAATCATGTGCAGGATCAGCCCCCGGTTGTCGCTGGTGGCGGTGATGTCCAGAAACGTCAGCTCGTCCGCGCCCTGCTCGTTGTAGCGCGCGGCGATCTCCACCGGGTCGCCTGCATCGCGCAGTTCGACGAAATTAACGCCTTTGACCACGCGGCCACCGGTGACGTCCAGGCAGGGGATGATGCGTTTAGAGAGCATAATTTGACTTTATTCAATGAATTGACATTTAATTTAATTATGTCACAATACAAAGAACACTCATAGGAGTTAAAAATGACTTCTCTCACCATGGCTGACAATGGCCGGGTGCTGATACCCGCAGTGCTGCGTGAGCAACTCGGCTTCAAACCCAACACGCGTATTTTTATTGAAGTGAAAGATGGCAGCCTGATTCTGACATCGGCAACGCAGCACTATGCGCGGCTCAGGGCCTATTTCGACCAGCACCTCACGCCCACGCCGGGCCGCGACACGGTGGATGAATTTATCGCCGAACGCAGACTTTCGGCTCAAGCTGAAGCACAAGATTAGTATTTCTCATGATTTATGTATTGGACTCGTCAGCATTGCTGGCCGTGAGCAAGGGTGAGCGCGGTGCCGAGTTTGTTATTGATCTGATTGATTCAAAAGACTGCGTGATCAGCAGCGTGAACATGGCCGAAGTGGCGACCCGCCTGCTGGATTTAGGACTACCCGCGGGCGAGCTAGCGCGCGGCGTGGCGCAGTTTGGCATCGATGTGATCGAATTCAATCAAGAGCAAGCGCTGGCTTGCGCAGCGCTTCGCACGGTCACCAAATCAGCCGGACTGTCACTGGGCGACCGCGCCTGCCTGGCACTGGCCAAGCTCATGCAGGGCTGCACTGTCACCGCAGATCGCGCTTGGGAGGATGTGGCTGAAGCAGCGGGGGTCAAGGTGTTGATGATTCGCTGAACAGCTCAGCCGTTCAACTCATCCGTTCAATTCGTCAGCTCTGGCCTGCGCAGCGGCGAAATCGAGATCACCGCTGTAAATCGCACGCCCGCAGATCACGCCCTCCACGCCTTCGCGCTCCACGTCGCACAGCGCTTCAATGTCTGCCATGTTCGACAAACCGCCCGAGGCGATGACGGGGATGGTCAGCGCTTGCGCGAGTTTCACGGTGGCTTCGATGTTGATGCCCGACAGCATGCCGTCGCGGCCAATGTCGGTGTAGATGATGGATTCGACACCGTAGTCTTCGAACTTTTTGCCCAGATCAATCACGTCATGCCGGGTGAGCTTGCTCCAGCCATCGGTGGCGACTTTTCCCTCGCGCGCATCCAGGCCCACGATGATGTGGCCGCCAAACGCGGTGCAGGCATCTTGCAGGAAACCAGGGTTTTTGACGGCTGCGGTGCCAATGATGACGTAGCGCAGGCCCGCATCCAAGTAGCGCTCAATCGTGTCCAAATCACGAATGCCACCGCCCAGTTGCACATCGACCTCACTGCCGACGCTTTTGAGAATTTTGCGGATGGCGGCTTCGTTTTTAGGGTGCCCGGCAAACGCGCCGTTCAAATCGACCAAGTGCAGGCGGCGCGCGCCTTTGTCAACCCAGGTTCGCGCCATCAGCGCCGGGTCTTCGCCGAAGGTGGTTGATTGGGCCATGTCGCCTTGTTTGAGGCGGACACACAGACCGTCTTTCAGGTCAATCGCGGGGATGAGTTGCATGAGGCGCTGTGAAGCGGAAAAGCAATGAAATCAAGGGTTCCAGGAGAGGAAGTTCTTGTACAGGGAC
>JANOTO010000598.1:0-6863 GCA_031416395.1 Rhodoferax sp.
CAGTTTTCAGGTATCAGTCTGGCAATTGACGCAGGCGCTGTGAGCAACGTTGCCATTCAAGGTGCCCCTTTGGATTTGAACAAGACCTACAAGATGGCGATCAACAATTTTGTGGCGGCGGGAGGCGACGGTTACCCCAAAATGACATCGCACAAAAGCTTTGTGGACACAGGCTTTGTGGATGCGGACGCGCTGCGCGGCTTCATTACCGCGCGCAGCCCGTTAAAAGTGGCTGACTATGCGCCAGGTACCAGCGTCGTGCGTAAATAGCTGCGAGAAAAAATAGCGCTAGATTTTCATCAACCGCTTCAGCAGTGAGGCAGATCTATAAAAGGAGTCAATCATGGCTAAAGGTCAACAAAGCAACAAAATGGTGAAGAAACCCAAGAAGGACACTTCTCCGCCCAAACCCGTCTCTCCTGATGCGGTGCGTCCGACCGTGACAACGGTCGTGCCAGTGCGCGGCAAGTTGAAAAACAAATAGTCGCCGCTTCGTGACAACCCAGGGCCTGGACAAGTCCGCTTACCAGGCCGAGCTTGAGCGCCAAAACGAGGCGCTGCGCTATAGCCAACGGGCGGCTGAAGGCGCGTCGGAGCGCTTTTCAGCGCTCTTCTCCAGTGTGCCCCTGGCGCTGATGGTGGTTGACGAAACCGGCCTGATTCTTGAAAGCAACGCGCGGGCGCTTGCCGCATTCAGACCGTCGGAGCGCGATGCCCCGTTGAATTTTTTGCTGCCACTGGTAACCGACACCTTCAGCGCGCAAGTCACTCAGGCCCTTCAGACGGCCAAGTTTGCGGGCCAGTGCATCGTGTGCGAGATGGTGATGCGCGCGGGCGACGCACTCACGCTGACGGGTGACCTGCACATCGCGCGCATTGACAACCCGCAAGATGACCTGGCGAATTTCATTTGCGCCTTTGTCGACCAGGGGCCACTCTTGGCGCAACGAGAGGCGCTGCAAGCCACTGCCGAAGAATTGAAGCTGCGCAATGCGGCGATTCAGCAAATTGAGGCCCAACTGCGCGAGTCTCAAAAGATGCAGGCCATCGGCACCATGGCCAGCGGTATTGCCCATGATTTCAACAACATTTTGGGAACGATCCTGGGCAATGTGGAATTGGCCCGGCAAGATGCGGCCCTAGACTCTCTGACCCAAATCAGTTTGATTGAAATTGAAAAGGCTGGGCGGCGCGCGCGCGACTTGGTGCGGCAAATCTTGACCTTCAGCCGCAGGGAGCCACCGCAGCGTGCAACGCTTCACCTGGCTCCTATCGTGCACGAAGTCGCCCGCTTGATTCGCCTGGATTTGCCGCCCAATATCACACTGCACACGCAGATTGACCCGGATACGCCCGCCGTGCTGGCAGAGGCCACCCAGGTTCAGCAGGCTCTGATCAATCTGTGCACCAATGCGGGCTACGCCATTGGCGCAACAGGCGGCACAATCAGAATTGAGTTGGGTCGTGTTCAGCCTGCCGAAACCGACAACCCGGCCTTTCGTGATGTCGCCCAAGAGCGCCGCCGTGCCCCACGCGCGCTGCAAGTGGCGCTGGCCGTGCATGACACAGGTACGGGTATGGACGCGGATCTGGTGCAGCGGGTATTCGAACCCTTCTTCACCACCAAACCGACCGGCCAGGGCACCGGCTTGGGCCTGGCCGTGGTGCACGGTGTCATGCGCGCGCACGAGGGCTTCGCGCATGTTCGCAGCACGCCGGGCGCTGGCAGTGTTTTCACGCTGCATTTTCCAGCTGCGGCTTTGGACACCACATTGCAAGCTACCCAAGCCCCCCAAGCGTCGATCAGACCGAACCTATCCGCACCAGAGACGGCTCAGGGGCAAGGCCAGCACGTGATGTACGTAGATGACGATAAAGCCCTGGTGTTTCTGGTCGAACGCGCACTAAGGCGACGGGGCTTTAAGGTGACCAGCTTTACCCAACCGGCGCTCGCGCTGAACGCCTTGCGCGCGCAACCACACGACTATGACTTGATGGTGACCGACTACAACATGCCCGACCTCAATGGCGTAGACCTCCTGCGTCAGGCGCAAACCATCCGCGCCGACCTGCCGGTGGCCTTGGCATCAGGCTATGTCACCCGTGAGATCGAGCAAAGCGCATTGGCAGCGGGAGCCCAGGCGCTGATCCATAAACCCAACGATGTGGGCGAACTGGTGGATACCGTGCAGCGTTTGTTGCAAGGTGCGAGATCGGATCGCTTATCAGATCGTTTGGCGGACTGATTTTTGCCCTTCACGCTTGTTTTTGCAGACAACACGCTGCTGGTGCTCGATAAGCCCTCGGGTCTCTTGTCAGTGCCTGGCAAAGGAGAAGACAAACAGGATTGCCTGAGCCGTCGCGTGCAGGCTCAATTTCCTGATGCGCTGGTCGTGCATCGGTTGGACATGGCGACCTCCGGCTTGATGGTGATGGCACGCGGGCCAGTAGCACAGCGCACGCTGAGCGATGCCTTCGCCAACCGACAGGTGCAAAAATGTTACCGTGCCGTGGTCGACCGAGTCGCCGCGCAAACGCAGCAGCCGTGGCAGATGATTGATCTGCCCATCGCTCTGCACTGGCCACAGCGGCCACTGCGCCATATTGACACAGTCACCGGCAAGCCCAGCCAAACAGAATGGCAGGTTGATTCGGCCACCCCGCCCAACCATGGCGTTCAGTTCGACACTGGCAGGCCTTACACCCGAGTGGTTCTCAAACCCATCACGGGCCGCTCGCATCAACTGCGCGTGCACCTGGCCGCCATCGGCCACCCGATCTTGGGCGACACACTCTACGCGCCGATTGAGGTACAAACACGATCTGCACGGCTGCTCCTACATGCCAGCAGCTTGACGCTGACACACCCAGCAACAGGCCAGACAATGCAGTTTGATAGCTCCTCACCTTTTTGAAAGTAAGCATGAGCCAACACCTTTACATCATCACCGGTGCATCCCGAGGCATGGGGTTAGCCATCGCCCAGCAGTTGTTGATGCCTGACAACTTTTTACTGTGTATTTCACGTCAGATCAACGAGTCACTGACCAACGCTGCACGCGCTGCGGGTACGGGCCTTGAACAATGGCCGCTCGACTTGGATCACACGATTGAGGCCGCGGCAATGCTCAGGCAGTGGCTTGCCAGCCGCAAGCCTGGCGCGTTCCAAAGCGCAAGCTTGATCAACAACGCCGCCGTGCTGCCCAAGATTGCTCCGCTCAGCGAAGCCGATCCCAAAGAGCTCGCAAAGGCCATGCGCGTCGGGTTGGAAGCACCCATGCAGCTCACATCAGTCTTTTTGAGCGGCACCGAAGCTTGGGAACTCGTCGGCAACCAAGTGATCCCGCGCAAAGTGCTGAATATCTCATCGGGCAATGGTCGTCGGCCTATGGCCTCGCAGTCAATTTACAGCGCCACCAAGGCGGGCATGGACCATTTCACCCGCTGCCTGGCATTGGAAGAAGCCCTAAAACCCCACGGCGCAAAAGTGTGCTCGCTGGCGCCTGGCGTAATCGACACAGACATGCAAACCCATCTTCGCAACAGCGATGCGGCTGGCTTCCCCGACCATCACCGATTTGTGGAGATGAAAACGCAAGGCCAGTTGACTACACCTTCGCACGCAGCCACCCGGCTTTTGACGTACTTGGCACATCCCACATTTGGCAACAACCCTGTAGCCGACATCCGGGATGCACTATGAGTTTGCTCAAAGGATATCGCGTTCTCGATTTTGGCCGCTTCATCGCGGGCCCTTACTGCGCCGCACTTTTAGGCGACCACGGTGCGGATGTCATTCGCATCGAGCGGGTTGAGGGTGGCGAAGACCGGTACATTCCGCACGTGGCTGACACGGGCGAAGGCGGCTTGTATTTGCAAGTGAATCGCAACAAGCGCTGCTTGACACTTGATTTGGCAAGCGCTGCGGGGCGTGACATCGTTCGCCAGCTGATCAAGACAGCAGACGTTGTTGTCGCTAATTTACCGCCTGCAACTCTGAAGCACTTGGGACTGGATTTCGACACTGTGTCGCAGCTCAACCCACGCGCTGTGTTGGTGGTCGTCACCGCGTTTGGCAGCGGCGGGCCTTGGAGCGCGCACCCCGGATTTGATGGCGTAGGCCAAGCGATGAGCGGCGCTATGCACATGACAGGCCTGCCTGATGAGCCGCGCCGCGCGGTCACCACCTATGTCGATTTTTCCACGGCGCAGGCCTGCGCGATGGGTGCAATGGCGGCGCTGTGGTCGCGCGAGAAAACTGGGCGCGGGCAATTGGTAGAGGGCTCACTCTTGCGCTCAGCCGTCATTCAAACCAATGGCTTGCTGATTGAGCAGGCGGTGCGCAAGCCGCATCGCATCCCGCAAGGCAACCGGGGCTTTGCCACAGCACCAAGCGATGCATTCAAAACAAAAACGGGCTGGCTCCTGGTGCAAACCATTGGTCAAGCCATGTTTGAGCGCTGCTGCGAGGTAATCGGCGCCCCGCAAATGAAGACTGACCCGCGCTTCGCCGACGACGAACTTCGCGGTGCCAACAGCCTGGCCATCAGCCAAGCCTTCACCGTATGGTGCGCTACGAAAACTCGCGAAGCGGCTTTGGCTGAATTGGCCAGCGCCAAAATCCCCTGTGGACCAATCTACTCCCCGCAAGAGGCGCTGGACGATGCGCAGATTCAGGCCAGTGGCCTGCTCACGCAGCGCCATTTTGCAGGCACGCAAGCTTCGTATCCGGTGACACCGCACCCGGTGGATATGTCAGAGCTGCCCGTCGAATATGCCCGATCCGCTCCCACGCTGGGTGAACACACGCATGAGATATTGACCGAGCTGGGCTACTCGGATGACGCCATCAAAGCCCTGCGTGATCAAGCCGTGGTCTGAAGCTGTGGTTCAAAGCTGTGGTTCAAAGCGCCTCACCTTGAAAACCGCCGCTGCGCAGGGTAACGACCAGCGTGTCGCGATGACCTCCAATTGCGCCGCTTTCGCCTTCCGTAGCAACGGGTTGGATCGGCGTTGACTCGTGGATCACCCGTGCGTCGTCCAGTAACAGCAAGGACCAACTCTCAGTCAACGTGAAGCGCTGGCCACTGGGGCCGGTGGCATCAAACACGCGGGTTTCACCGCCTTTGATGTTGACGCGGTCCACCATGAACACAGCCACAAAGTCTACGCCGTCGCGGTGCGCGCCCTCGGGCGTGGGGCGGCCAATGCCGTCCGTCGTGTCAATGCGAAACTGATGCGCCTCGATAAACCAAGGCTGCGCCTGCGTGCTTGCACTGCTGACGTGTGCAAGCCAAATTAAAAGTTGATTCCATTGCGGATGATCAGCCATGGCGAGCGCTAGTGGCTCAAACCAGCGCTGCATGCCGCCGTGAAGTGCGTTGTATTCGACCGGTTGCCAGTGGGGACGATGCGCCGCCCGCGTGACTTCAGTGCCATCGACCACAAAACACGAGTGCCTGCGCCTGCGGTAGCGGCCACCGTCTTTCAGGTACGCATCTGGCGGCAGGTCGTCCCAATAGGGCCTGAACGCACTGAGTTGCGCGAGATCACAACCTGCAATCTGCGCAAAATCAGGCGCCGCAAGTACTGCAAAGCCTTGGGCTTGCAAGGTGAAATTAAGGTCAATAGGGTTGCCCAGCGAGGGCGGCGCAAAAGACGTTGTCATGCCTCGACCGTGACACCCTTCCAGAACGCCACGCGGCCACGCACAGATTCCGCCTCGGGCTTAGGATCAGGGTAGTACCACACCGCGTCAATGTTCATGTCGCCGTTGACGATCAACGAGAGGTAGCTGGCCTGGCCTTTCCAACTGCACATCGTTTTGTGGTTGCTGAAGGTGGTGAGGCTGCGATTCAGCGAACCCTCGGGGAAGTAGTGGTTGCCCTCTACCAAAACGGTGTCATCGCTTTGCGCGATGACAGTGCCATTCCAAATTGCTTTCATGATCACTCCTTGTTGACGCTCTTTTCTTTGCTTCTATTCCGGTGCGTGCAACCAGTGCAGGCTGAACCGTTTGTCCACATCTGTCCAGACAGGTCCGGGCGTGAACCCGCCCAAAACGGCCAGCGCACGCAAGCTGTCAACGGTGAATTTATACGAATTTTCCGTGTGCAGCGTTTCACCCTCTTCAAAGCTGAACGTCTGGCCCCGAATTCGCACGTCTTGGCGCGCACAGCTCATCAAGTGCATTTCGATACGTTGCAGCGGCGCATTGTAAAAAGCACTGTGTGCCCACCGGGTGAGATCAAAATCGGTACCCAGTTCGCGGTTGGCGCGCGCCAGTAAATTGAGGTTGAAGGCCGCCGTCACACCTTGCGCGTCGCTATAGGCGGCATGCAGTACGCCGGGGTCTTTGATCAGGTCTGCCCCGACCAGCAAGGCACCGCCTCGCAGCACCTTGGCGGCCATGCTGAAAAAATCGACCGCCTCAGCAGGCGTGAAGTTGCCGACGGTAGAACCGGGGAAAAACCCAACGCGCTGGCCCATTGCCAGATCTGATGCGGGCAGTTTGAACGGCTGCGTGTAGTCCGCCACCACTGGCAGCACCTGCAAAGTGGGGTAGTCGGCCTTCAGCGCGCGCGCCGCACCCGCGAGGTGCTCGCCTGAGATGTCGATGGGTACGTAGCGCGACGGTGTTTGCATTGCATCCAGCAGCAGGCGAACTTTGGTGAGCGAGCCCGCGCCAAATTCGACCAGCTCAGCGTGCGCACCCATGTGCGAGGCGATCTCGGGCGCGCGCTCCCGCAAGATGGCAAGCTCGGTACGGGTCGGGTAGTACTCGGGCAGTTCGCATATTTGATCGAACAGGCGCGAGCCTTCCTGATCGTAAAAATACTTGGGGGCAATACTGCGTGGCTTTT
>JANOTO010000599.1:0-2346 GCA_031416395.1 Rhodoferax sp.
CACATACAGAACGATGTCCACTTTGGCCTGCGTACGTGGCTTCATGTTGCCGTAAAAAAAATCACCGCGCACATGCCCATCATGTGCCAGCGTATAGGCACCACCCAGCATGAACAGAGTGCCGTACAGCATGTTGTTGACATCAAAAATCCACGCGGTCGGCGCGTTGAGTGCGTACCGCTTGAACACCTCGGCACACACCACCAGCATGAGCACGACGATCAGCCAAGCAGCGGCCTTGCCCACCCAAGTGCTGATGCGATCGGCCGTATGAAGAATTGTTTGAATGGTCATTGATGTGCGATGTCGCATTGACGAGAACAGGCGACTGAAAAAAAGCCACCCGGCAGAACCGGATGGCTTGAACCTGAGCGGAATTATCCGCCCAAAAAAATCAGCTCTTCTTCTTACCGAAGGAATGGTTGTAAGCCATCTTGAAATCAACCATGTAGTCGTTTTGCCACGGAATGGCGCGCTGAGCATAGGCGCGCTGGGAGTCGATCACCTTTTGGAACAACGGGTTCTCTTTGCCCTTGTCTTCAATGATCTTGTCCCACGCTTCCAGCTGGGCTTTCAGCACGGAATCAGGCGTTTTGTAGAACTTGATGCCCTGCTTCTTCATTTCGTCGTAGTCTTTGGAGTTGCGGTCAATCGCTTTCCAGCTCATCTCGGCGCTGGCGGCCTGCACAGCGTAGTCAATGATCGACTTCAACTCCTGCGGCAGCGTGTTGTATTTGGTCTTGTTGAACAGAATCTCAAACTGCTCGCCGCTTTGGTGGAAGCTTTGCAGCATGCAATTTTTGACCACATCAGGGAAGCCCAGCAGGCGGTCGCTCGTTGCATTGTTGAACTCGGCTGCGTCGATCAGGCCACGGTCCAGCGCGGGCACGATCTCGCTACCGGGCAGTGGGTTGACCGAGGTGCCCATCGCCGTGAAGATGTCCACTGACAAGCCGACGGTACGGAACTTCAAGCCCTTCATGTCCGCCACTTTGGCGATGGGCTTTTTGAACCAGCCCAGTGGCTGCGTGGGCATCGGGCCGTAGAGGTACGACACCACGTCCATATTGAGGGCTTTGTAGATCTCATCGAGCAGCGCCTTGCCACCGCCAAAGTTGTGCCATGCCAGCACCATGTTGGGGTCCATGCCAAACGCCGGGCCAGAGCCCCACAGCGCCAGCGCATTGTTTTTACCGTAGTGGTAGGCCACGACGCCGTGACCACCATCCAACGTGCCCTTGTTAACCGCTTCGAGCAACTGGAATGCGGGTACTACCGAGCCGGATGGCAACACCTCGATCTTCAGCTTGCCGCTGGCCATATCGTTGACTTTTTTGGCAAAGTCATTGGCATACTCATGAAAGATGTCTTTGGCGGGCCAGGTGCTTTGAAAGCGAAATGACGTCGTCGTCTGAGCCGTTGCCAGCATGGGCGCAGAAAGAGCGCCTGCAGCGACAGCAGCGCCTTTGATCAGGTTGCGCCGTTGGGTAGGTTTACCAATCGTCATAAGTGTCTCCAGTAATGGTTTAGAAATCAACAGGCTATCCTTTCAGATTTTGCGCCTCTTGCAAAGAGGGTTGACACCGTGGTTTTACGTAGCCGCACTGCTTATCTGAAAAACAGTTTTGACTTTTCGTGATGAATTCGGTTGGCACTGATCAACCAAACCAGATGCTGCCGCCTGAGCAGGCAAGGGCCAGCACCATCAAAACACCCGCAATGCGAATCTGGCCCAACGCATGGCCCAGGCGCTTGGCGACGGCACCGGGCTGTCCACCCTGAAACTGCAGCTGAAAACCGATCAGCGACAGCTCCCACACTGAGCGCAGAGACCCCAGGGCACTGGCGACCAGCAGCGCCGCCGACACCATCGACGGCCATTTGATGGTGTGCAGGTGCGTTGTGGCGAGGACCCCCATCATCGCCACCAAGGCCGCCGATGCCAGCACACTGGCAGCCATCAGCGCATTGCGCAGCGTCTGGATCGCCAGGATGTCCCCCCCTGGACGCAGGCCAACCGTCGTTAACCAGTCCGTGAGATTCTCTTTCATGATGGACTGCCGGAGACTGAAGACCTCGCAGATGCAGCCAATGGGAAGCGCTTGGCACCCCACATGCCAACCACCATGGCGGCGACAAAGAAGAGGATGTCGCTGCCACCCGTCAGCACCGAGGCAAACGCCGGACCTGGGCAATACCCCGCCAAGCCCCAACCGATGCCAAACAGCGCCCCACCAACCAGCAAATTGCGGTCAATGTCAGTTCGCATGGGCAGATGGAACTTTTCGTCTATCAGCGGTTTGGCAAGGCGAGGGGTCAGCCAGAAAGCCACCAGTGTGACCATCA
>JANOTO010000600.1:0-7249 GCA_031416395.1 Rhodoferax sp.
ACCACTTTGCCGTATCGGATTTTGCCGGTGACTTTGCCTGTGGCATAGATTACCAGCCGCTCGCGCACGGTGAGATTGCCATCAAACTCGCCATGTATTTCGGCAATGTCAATTTCTGCTGAGCCCTTGAAGGCGCCTTGCTGAGAAATCTGCATCAAGCGCGAATCCATCGTGGCTTCGACCAGACCCTCAACCACCAAGGTGTCGCAGTCTGTGATTTCAACGCCCTTGAGCTTGATGTTGGGGCCGACGGTGAGCTTGCTACCGCCTTCTTTGGCAACGGACGGTGCTGTTCCTGGCATACCAGACGCACCTGTTAGCGCACCCGGCTGCGTGCTGGCGTACGAGGGTGGCGTTGCCGAGGATTGGCCGGGGCTCGCGCTACCGCTACCGTATGGCGACGAAGTGGTGGGTCGTGCAGTGGCAGATTCGCTTTCGCGCTTGCTGAAAAATGGGGTCTGTAGGGCCACGTCAACTCCTTAAAATGAAGTTGCGATAGTAGGTGTTGTTAGCCCTCACTTCACTCGTGAAGATGCAATATCTGTAACCGAATGACCGGCGCAAAAAGCGGCGGCAGAGGGCTCTAGTGCCCCAGAATCTTGCTCAAGAAGTCTTTGCTGCGCTCATTTTGCGGGTTGTTGAAGAAATCATGCGGATTGTTTTGCTCAACGATCTGACCTTGATCCATGAAGATCACGCGGTCTGCCACGGCTTTGGCAAAACCCATTTCATGGGTGACGCAAATCATGGTGATGCCTTGGCTGGCCATCTCGACCATCACATCGAGCACCTCCTTGATCATCTCGGGGTCAAGCGCCGAAGTGGGTTCGTCAAACAGCATGATCTTGGGCGTGAGGCACAAGGCCCGCGCAATGGCCACACGCTGCTGCTGGCCACCCGACAGTTGCAGCGGGTACTTGCTGGCCTGCTCGGCAATGCGAACACGTTTCAATTGAGTCATGGCCTTTTCTTCGGCCTCTTTTTTGGGCATTTTGCCGACCCACATGGGAGACAGGGTGAGGTTCTCCAGCACCGTCAGATGCGGAAACAGGTTGAACTGCTGGAACACCATGCCCACTTTTTTACGGATGGCGTCAATGGCGTTGACGTCATCGGTAAGTTCAACGCCATCCACAAACAGATGACCTTCCTGGTGCTCTTCGAGCCGGTTGATGCAGCGGATCAAGGTGGATTTTCCAGAGCCGGAAGGCCCGCAAACCACAATCCGCTCACCCTGCGCCACGTCCAGATCAATATCGCGCAGCACATGAAAGTTATTGCCGTACCACTTGTTGAGTTTTTGAAATTTGATGATGGGTTCAGCCATGATTATTGTTCTTGAAAATTGATGGTTATTGGAGTCGAGCAATCGGTGCTGGTTTAGCGGGCCTTGCCTTTGTTCACCTGCTTCTCCACCCACATACTGTAGCGTGACATCGAGAAGCAGAAAGCAAAATAGATCAGCGCAATGAACAGGTAGCCTTCAATTTTGAATGGCCGCCAGTTGGCATCCGAGTTCAACGCCAGAGACAGCGCTCCAGTCAACTCATACAGGCTCACGATGGTGACAAGGGACGTGTCTTTGAACAGGCCAATAAAGTTGTTCATGATGCTGGGCACCACCATGGCCAGTGCCTGCGGCAGTACGATTTTGCGCTGCGTCTGCCAGTACGATAAACCCAAGGTGGCAGCGGCCTCAATTTGCCCTTTGGGAATCGCCTGCAAGCCGCCACGAATCACTTCAGCCATGTAGGCTGCTGCAAACAGTGTGATGCCCACCAGCACACGAACCAGCACGTCAATCGTCAGACCCTCTGGCATGAACAGCGGGAACATGAACGAGGCCATGAACAGCACCGAAATCAACGGCACGCCACGAATCAACTCAACATAAAGCGTGGATACGGTGCGGATGGCAGGTAGCGTTGAGCGCCGACCCAGTGCCACCACCATGGCAATCGGGAAAGCCATCACCATTGAGAGCGATGCCAACAGCAGCGTGAGCGGCAGCCCGCCCCAGCGGTCTGTTTCCACTTTAGACAGGCCCAGCACATTGCCATACATCAGCATGAAGAAGAGGCTGAGTACTACCACCCAAAGCACACCTAGCCAGGCATGCCAGAACGCCCGCATACAACTGGCGACCAGCAAACTCAACAGAAGTATCGTTGCTATCAGTGGGCGCCACTGCTCCTCAAACGGGTAGCGACCAAACAGGATAAAGCGGTATTTCTCGGCGACCACGCCCCAGCATGCACCCACGCCATCAACACGGCAGGCATCGTAGTTGGGCGCCCAGGCGGCACGGAAAATCGCCCAGCTCAAGAACTGGGGAATTAAATACAGCAGCGCGCCGCCGATCAGCACGGTCAGCAGGCCAGTTATCGGGCCGCCAAACAGGTTGATCTTGATCCACGCCAACAAGCCCTCAGTCTTGTTGGGTGCGGGTCGCGCTTCGATAGGTTGAAATGTGAGTGCCGTCATGATGTGTACTTTTTCGACCCGTTTTTAACGCTCTTTGATCGCTGAACGGGTGTTGTACCAGTTCATCAGAAGCGATGTGGTGAGTGAGGTGGTGAGGTAAACCAGCATCACGATGGCGATACATTCGACGGCGCGGCCGGTCTGGTTCAGCGCCGTGTTAGCGATAGACACCACGTCGGGATAGCCAATGGCAACGGCCAGGGACGAGTTTTTTGTCAGATTTAAAAACTGATTCGTCATCGGCGGGATGATCACGCGCAGGGCTTGCGGCAGCATCACCAGCTTCATGGTTTGACCCTGCGCCAGGCCCAAGGCGGCAGCGGCCTCACCTTGCCCGCGCGCAACCGACTGAACCCCGGCGCGGACCACCTCGGCCACGAAGGCAGCGGTGTAGACGGTCAGACCGATCAGGACAGACAAAAACTCGGGTGTTAGCGAGCCGCCGTTTTCAATCGAGAAATCACCTTTAATGGGCGAGTTGAACTCTGACGGCGCGCCACCGACCAACCAGCCCATCAAGCCGAGCGCAAAGATGATCACGATCGGCACCCAGAACATACTTTTCAATTTGCCGGTCGTCTCGAACTGTTTGAAGGCCCAACGGCGGTAAATGAAGGCCACGGCAATGCCCGCCAGCACGCCAAAAAGCGCCCATAAATGCCCCGTAGCCCACAGCGGCACCGGAAAGCTCAAGCCGCCCTTGCTCAAAAACAGAGGCCCCAGTGTCCAGGCATCCTGTGCAGCAGGCAAGACCTCAGTAAACAGCAGGTACCACATCAGCAGTTGCAGCAGAACAGGCACGTTACGGAAAAACTCCACATACGCGTAGCAGATGCCGCGCACCAAAGCGTTGCGTGAGAAACGCCCTACGCCCAGCAGCGTGCCTAAAATCGTCGTCAAGATGATGCCGATAATGGCAACCCGCAGCGTATTGGTCAGCCCCACCAGAAAGGCCTGCCAGTAGGGCTGTGCCGAATCAAACGCATAGAGACTCTCGCCAATGTCAAAGCCAGCCGGGCTCAACAAGAAATCAAATCCGCTTTGTATGCCTCGCACCTTCATGTTGTGCATGGTGTTGGCCGCCAGCCACCACGCCGCCAACATGACCAGACCGATGGCGATCACCTGGTAGATGAGGCCTCGGAAGGCTTGGCTGCGCCAAGACCAGTTGGTTTTTTTGGGAGGAGCTTTTGGGGTCATGAGCAAGGTCTCGATAAGGCCGGCCGAATGCAGTTACAAGCCCAATCAAAACGAGCCGCTGGAGGCACAGTGTCTGTGTCTGCAGCAGCTCGCTTGACTGAGAAGCGCCAATCCGCGTTGCGGAATTTGGTTGGGTTTAAATCAGCCGTTAATGGTCAGATCAGCGAATTGGCAGCGCGTACATCAGGCCGCCCTTGTTCCACAGGTTGTTGATGCCACGCGGCAGGTTCAACGGTGTGTTGGGGCCAACGTTGCGCTCGAAGCTCTCGCCGTAGTTGCCCACTGTCTTGATGACGCGGGCCATCCAGTCTTTGTCCAAGCCCAGCAGTTTGCCGGTGTCTTCATTGCCACCGCCCAGCAGGCGTTGGACGACCGGGTCAGTGCTGGTGGCTTTCATCTGATCGACGTTGGCCTGTGTCACGCCGTACTCTTCGGCTTCCATCGTGCCATACACCACCCATTTGACGATGGCGAACCACTCGTCATCACCCCGGCGAACCATGGGGCCCAGTGGCTCTTTGGACACCAACTCAGGAAGAATCATGTGCTCCTTGGGGTCTTTGGCTTCTTTGCTGCGCACAGACGAAAGGCCCGACGCGTCCGTGGTGTACGCAATGCAGCGGCCTGCGAAGTAGGCGCTGGTAGCAGCCTCCACCTTTTCAAACACCACCGGCTTGATCGCCAGGTTGTTGGCTTTGGAGAAGTCGGTCAAGTTCTTCTCCGTGGTGGTGCCCGATTGCACGCAGACGGTTTGGCCCTTCAGTTGCTTGGCGCTTTTCATCTTGCTCTTAACGGGAACCATGAAGCCCTGACCGTCATAAAAATTCACAACGGTGGCGTGCAGGCCCAACGACGCATCGCGGGTGAGCGAGAACGTGGTGTTGCGCGCCAGCAGGTCTACTTCGCCTGATTGCAGCGCGGTGAATCGCTGTTGGGCATTCAGCGGCACATATTTCACCTTTTCAGCATCGCTCAACACAGCGGCGGCCAATGCTTTGCAGACATCAACGTCCAAGCCGGACCATTTACCGGAGGAATCGGCCACAGCAAAGCCGGCCAGACCCGTATTGACACCGCAAATCACCTGGCCGCGCGCCTTGATGGCATCCAGCGTTTTGCCCGCATGGGCTGGGGCCGCCAGCACGGCACCCAAAACTGCAACCGCAGCGGCTACAAGTTTGATATGTTTGATCGTCATAAATTGAACTCCAGTTAAAAACCTAAATAAATCGAAAGATTGACATCCAGTCGTGACAAAACTGCCTGCTCGGGAATCATAGACTTGCAGCATTTGCCAGCGCAATCGGGTTTGCACGGGTGCTCTATGCGAAAAATGCATAAACCGATAAGTGCTGACTGATGTTGAGTGGAAATCTCCCATGCAGTTTTTGTGCCAAGAACTTTTGAATGTACGGGACAGGATTGCTGAACTGGGACGTTTTGATTTGCTACGCTAGGGGCCGCGGTCACAAATTCACAACCCCCACAACATCCACCAAGCCTTACCGTGAAACCTCACTTTAAATTCTGGCCCAAGCGCCTGCCCCATGCCATCACCGTGCCAGAGGTTTCTCTTTGGGACAACTTGGAAACCAATGCCCGGCGCTATCCGCACAAGGCGGCGCTGGTTTTTTTTGGGCGGGTCGTTACGTACCTGGAGTTGCTCCAGAAAGCCGAGCGGCTGGCAGCGCGCTTGCATCACCTGGGCGTTCAAAAGGGTGATCGGGTGGTGTTGTCGATGCAAAACTGCCCGCAGTGGGTCATCGCCCACTTTGCAATTTTGCGCGCCAATGCGGTAGTGGTTCCGGTGAATCCTATGAACCGCGCCGAGGAGCTTAAGCATTACATCACCGACCCGCAGGCCAAGGTCGCAATCACCACGGCGGATCTGGCCCCCGAGCTGGCCCGCGCCAGTGACGCTTTGAGTGCGCCAGATCGACTGGCCCACATCATCGTGACGCACTTCACCGATGTCTTTGACGCGCAGGCCAACGATGGCGATTCACCACCCGCCACCTGGATCGATTGGCTCACCACGCGTCATCCAACGCCCGCTTTGCAGAATGGCCAAGTTCACAGTTGGGATGAGGCGCTTCTTACCGCCGCTGCTCCACCCCCCTTGACGGTTGGCCCCACCGATCTGGCCGTGCTGCCTTACACCAGCGGTACCACCGGCCTGCCCAAAGGTTGCATGCACACGCACGCCAGCATCATGCACAACGCCGTGGCCAGCGGGCTGTGGGGCAATGGCTCGGCTGAAAGCGTGGTGCTGGTGGTGGTGCCGATGTTCCACATCACCGGCATGGTCAGTGTGATGCATGCGGGTATTCGGCTGGGGGCCACACTGGTCATCATGCCGCGCTGGGATCGCGAGCTGGCCGGGCGCATGATCTCGCGCTGGAAAGTCACCAGTTGGACCAATATCCCCACCATGGTGATTGACCTGTTGGCCAGCCCCAACTTTGCCAGCTTTGATTTGACGAGCCTGGCCAGCATTGGCGGTGGTGGTGCCGCCATGCCGCAGGCGGTGGCCCAGCGCCTGCTGGAGCAATACGGCCTGCGTTATGTCGAAGGCTACGGCTTGACCGAAACCGCCGCCCCCTCGCACAGCAATCCGCCGGATGACCCCAAGCAGCAGTGCTTGGGCATCCCCTTTTTTAGCACCGATGCGCGAGTGATTGACCCCGAGACGCTTGAAGAAGTACCGCAGGGCGAGCAGGGCGAGATCATCATCCACGGCCCCGAGGTGTTTCAAGGCTATTGGAAGCAGCCCACTGCCACGGCCAATGCCTTCATCGAGTTCGAAGGCAAACGCTTTTTCAGATCGGGTGATCTGGGTCGGGTGGATGAAGACGGCTACTACTTCTTGACAGACCGGCTCAAGCGGATGATCAACGCATCCGGCTTCAAGGTCTGGCCGGCGGAAGTCGAGGCGTTGATGTTCCGCCACCCTGCGATTCAAGAGGCCTGCATCATCGCCACCAAAGATGCCTACCGTGGGGAGTCCGTCAAAGCCGTGGTCGTGCTGCGCGCCAGCCATCAGGCTACGACAGAGAAAGACATCATCGACTGGTGCCGCGACAACATGGCTGTCTACAAAGTACCACGCTTCGTTCAGTTTTTGCCAGCGCTGCCCAAGAGTGGCAGTGGCAAAGTGATGTGGCGGGCGCTGCAAGAGGCGGAGCAGTAAACCAAGCAATTGCGCGAAGTAACTTTCTCGCATTGCCATCACTATCAACTCATAAGGAACCCCATGTTCGAAACCGCCATCGCAGGCAGCCTGCCCAAACCGGGCTGGCTCTCAGAAACCCAAAAACTCTGGCCGCAGTGGAAGCTGCAAGGCGACGAATTGAAGCAAGCTAAGGCCGATGCCACGCTGCTGTGGATCAAGGCGCAGGAGGATGCGGGGCTTGATATCGTGGGTGACGGCGAGCAGTCGCGCCAGCATTTCGTACACGGCTTTTTGGAGCAGGTGGAGGGCATCGACTTTGAGCACAAAGTGACGATGGGCATCCGCAACAACCGCTATGACGCGCAGGTGCCGCAGGTCGTCTCCGCGCTCAAG